>CALBET010000319.1 GCA_937888665.1 uncultured Acidobacteriota bacterium | reverse complement strand
GCTGTTCTCCTTGACCGGGTCCGGGCGACCGGCTCCCGCGTCCTCTGCACTGGCGGCGGCGATGCAGCCGCAGCGACAGACGGCGTCCGCACCACAGCGGTACACCGGCGACCCCATTAATATGGATTTTCAGGGGGCGGACCTTCGAGCCGTGCTCCGAGTCTTCGCGTCTGATGAGGTCAGCGGGCTGAATCTGGTCATCGACCCGAGCGTCCAGGGCGAAGTGAACGTGGACCTGACCGAGGTCCCCTGGGACCAAGCGTTCGACATCATCCTCCGCGCCAACCAGCTCGCCTACGAGATCGAAGGCACGGTGGTGCGTATCGCGTCAATCCAGCAACTGCAGGACGAAGCGCAGGACCGCGCGCTGCTGGCGCAGCGTGAGGCGGAGGCGGGCGAGTTGATCGTCTTCACGAAGAGCCTGAGTTACGCGAAGGCCGACGATCTGGTGCAGCTGATCACCAATACCACCCTCTCACCGCGTGGAGAGGTCTTCACCGATCCTCGGACCAATACGCTGATCATTCGTGACCTCGCGGACCGTCTCGCCACGCTGGACGATCTGCTCGACACCCTGGACCGCGCGGAACCGCAGGTGGAGATCGAGGCGCGCATCGTGCAAGCGGGTCACGACTCCGCTCGCGCCCTGGGGGTGCAGTGGGGCGTGACCGGCCGTGCCTCGCAGGAACTCGGCAACAGTCTGCCGTTTCAGTTCCCGAATCGCGGTGCGGTCACCGGTCGGGCCGGTAACTCCGAAGGGCAGGGGCCGTCCGGTATCGACTCTCGGGCATTGCCGGCGGAGAACGCCGCCACGGCGGTGAACCTTGGCGTGGGCGCGGCCACCTCCGCGCTCGGGCTCACGCTGGGGTCCGTGAATGGGTCGCTCAATCTCGACGTCGTGCTCTCGGCGCTCGAGAGTCGGGGTGAACTGGCCATCATTTCGAGCCCGCGGGTCACGACGCAGAACAACGTCGAGGCGGAGATCCTGCAGGGCGACCAGATCCCGTATCAGACGGTCGCCAACAACACCGTGACGGTCCAGTTCAAGGAGGCGGCCCTGACGCTGCTGGTGACGCCCCAGATCACGGCGTCCAACACCGTCATCATGCAGGTCCAGCTCGAAAACTCCTTCGCCGATTTCGGTCGAGCGCTGGGCGACCCGCCGATCCCGTCCATCGTGACCCAACGGGCCCGCACGACCATTCAGGTCGCAGACGGCGAGACCACGGTCATCGGCGGCATCTTCGAGAACACCCAGAGCGAGCGGAACAACCGGACCCCGATGCTGCACAAGGTGCCACTGCTGGGCTGGCTGTTCAAGAGTACCGACCGCAGCGAAAGCACGGACGAATTGATGATCTTCCTCACGCCGCGCATCGTGGTGCCATGAGCATGAGGGGGGGGGGACTGGTCATGTCGGATCGGAACACGTGGTCGACGGAACGACCGGGAGGCCGCGGGGCGACGCTGTGGAGCCGCGCGCGGTGGGTAGCGGGCGTCGGCCTCGTCCTGAGTCTGGGTGCGTCCGTTTCCTGCAATCAGGGTGTGACGGCGTCTCGGTCGTCGAGCATCCTGGTCATCGAACGGATCGGCGCCGCCAGCGGCGGGACCACGGACGACCCGATTCCCACCTTGCTCAATTCTGACGTCCTCACCAATGGCGGAGTGTTTCCGGACATCGCCCGGGTGACCACCCGTCTCGCGTTCAAGGTGCCAGGGACCTCGGAAAACCCGGCCTCGCCCACCTCCGCCAACTGGGTGACCGTGACCGGCTATCGGGTCTTCTACCGGCGGTCCGACGGGCGCAACACCGCGGGTGTCGATGTGCCGTATCCGTTCGAGGGCGGCATGACCATGACCACGCTGGACATCGGCACCGGCGAGTTCACGCTCATCCGGGCGCAGGCGAAGCTCGAGCCGCCACTGATTGCCCTGCGCAACCAGAGCGGTCTGCCGGGCGGCGCCATCGCCCTCTCGGTCATCGCCGACATCACGTTTTTCGGGCATGACCAGACGGGGGCGGCCGTGAGCGCCGACGGCAGCATCGGTATCAACTTCGCGGATTTCGCGGACCCCGGCGCGGTCTAGACCGGTCAATGGCCATGAGCAGTTTCAACGCGCTGACACCCGTCGATGGTTCGGCACGGGCCCCGAAGATGCCGTTCCGCGCCTGGCCCCTCTACGTCCTGACCGTCCTGGTGACCATGACCCTCTCGGGGTGTCTCAACAAGGACGCGTCACAGGACCCCTTCATCGGGCCGTCCGAGCTTGGTCTCTCGCTCTCGCTGAGCGCCAGCCCTGACGTCCTGCCGACCGACGGCGCGTCCCAGGCACTCCTGACGATGCTCGCCCGCGACGGATCCGGGCAGTCGGTGTCCAACGTCACGCTCCGTTTGCAGCTCAGATTTGGTGGCGTTCTGCAGGATGTCGGTCGGATTTCAGCCAACACGCTGGTCACCGGCCAGAACGGCACCGCGTTGGCGACCTACACGGCGCCCATCGCGGGCGACGTCGATGGCGGCGCCGTGGTCGAGGTGCTCGTGACGCCGGTTGGCGACAATTTCGCCAACGCCGTGCCGCGGACCCTGGCCATTCGGCTGGTGCCCACGGGCGTCGTGGTGCCGCCCCAGAACTACACGACGGGCTTCCGGTTCTCACCGCAGAGTCCCGCGGAATTTCAGAACGTGCTGTTCGAAACCAACTGTCTGGTCGGTCCCCAAGACTGTGTCAACGACCCGACCGGTCAGGTTGTGAGCTACGCGTGGGACTTCGGCGACGGCGCGACCGGGACCGGCCCAAGCGTGACCCACGCCTATGCCGGGCCGGGCACGTTCAGCGTCACCCTGACGGTGGCGGATGCGTTCGGGCGAGCCGCGTCCACCATCAAATCGGTCACCGTGATCAGTGGGGGCACCCCGACGGCCAGCTTCACATTCTCGCCCTCCAGCCCGAACCTTGGCGACACCGTGTTCTTCAATGCGAACGCCAGCACGGCGCCGACCGGCCGGTCCATCGTGTCGTATGCCTGGACCTTCGGAGACGGAGGGACCGCGTCTGGCGCCACCGTGTCGCATGCGTTCGACGTGGCGGGGGGCTATCGGGTCACCCTGACCGTGACGGACGACCGTGGCGCGGTCGGGACGTCGACCTCGACCGTGACCGTCAGCACCAGTCAGCCGAGTGCCACATTCGTCTTCTCGCCGAGCGCGCCGGCCGTGGGCGCACCGGTCTTTTTCGACGCCAGTGCGTCGCGGGCGACGGTCCCGGGCCGCACGCTCGTGTCTCATGACTGGGTCTTCGGAGACGGCACGACCGGCTCCGGCAGGACCACCAGCCATGACTATGCCTTCGCGTCGACCTATACGGTCAGCCTGACGGTGGTCGACAACGTCGGCGAACGGAACACCACGACCGCGTCGGTGTCCGTCGGCGGCTCCGGAGGCTCTCCGACGGCCAGCTTCACGGTGTCGCCGAGTCCGAGTACGGTGAACGAGGACACGGTCGTGGATGCGTCAGCCACCCGGCCGTCTCCGGGGGAGACGATCGTCCGCTACGACTGGGACTTCGGAGAAGACGGTCAGCGCTTCCAGTGTCCGGGAGACTCGAGGTGTGGCGACCAGGACCGGACCTTTACCTACCGCTACTCGCGGTCCGGGTCCTTCTCCATCAATCTCACGGTTACCGACAGTTCGGGACAGACGGCGACCGTCGTTCGGCCACTCACCGTCACCTCGGTCAGTCCACCGACGGCCAGCTTCACGGCGTCTCCCAACCCGCAGTCCGCCGGGTTGCCTATTATTTTCGACGCGACCGCCTCGACCGCCGCGGCGGGGCGGACGATCGTGTCGTATTCCTGGGACTGGGGTTACCCGACGGCGCCCGGACCAGGGGGGGTTGCGGAGACCCACACGTACTCGGCGCCGGGCGTCTACGTCGTGACGTTGACCGTCACCGACGACGCCGGCGACACAGGCTCGTTCGACGTCGTCATCACCGTCACGATGTGACCTTCCAGAGCGGCCGGTGCAACCGCAGCCAGCTCGCGCGGTGGGGCCACGGATGACCGGCTCGTTCGCCGCGGGCGGGCGGTTGCGGCAGCGCCTCGACACGCTGCGGCGCCGATTCGACGAGGTCGACATCTCCGCCCTGCTCGTCACCCACCCGGCGAACGTCTTCTATCTCTCCAACTTCAGAGGCAGCGCCGGTATGGTGCTGGTGACCCGCGACCGCGCCACGCTCGTGGTTGACGCACGCTACGCCACCGCGGCCGCCGCGTTGCTCGACGGCGAGGCCGGGGGCGAGGCTTTCGACCTGGCGCTGGTCGAGTCGTCCTACGAACAGACCGTCGTCGCGCTCGTGGAACGACTCGGCTCATCGCCGAGCCTCTCCCACCTGGGCATCGAATCAGCGCACATGACCGTGGCCCAGCACGAGTGGCTGGTCCACGCCTTCGAGGGGTCGTCGGTGACGGTGCGGCCGACGAGCGGCCTCGTGGAAGAAGGGCGGTCGGTCAAGGACGCAGATGAGCTGTCCACCCTGCGAGACGGCGGCCGGCGTATTTCGTCGGTCATGGCGGCGGCGCTCCAGGGTCTACGCCCCGGCCGTTCCGAGCGCGAGGTGGCCGCGGACATCGACCGGGCGATCGTGCAGGCTGGATTCGAACGTCCCGCGTTCGAGACGATCGTGGCGGCCGGGTCCAATACCGCGCTTCCGCACGCGCGTCCAGGGAGCCGGATACTGGAGTCGGGGCAGCTGGTGCTGCTTGATTTTGGCGGATCTCTCGACGGGTATTGCGTGGACCTGACCCGCGTCGCCAGCCTGGGGCCACCCGGTGATGACGCCGTCGCGTGGCACGCCGCGGTTCAGGAAGCCCACGCCGCCGCCCTGGCGGTGGTGCGGCCGGGCGTGGCGGCCGTGGAGGTGGACGGAGCCGCCCGGCACGCGATCGCGGAGCGAGGACTGGCGCACGCCTTCACGCATGGTACTGGCCACGGTCTCGGGATCGAGGTGCACGAGGCGCCTCGAATCGGGAAGCGCCAGGACCGGGACCCGACCGATGCGGCCGCCGAGGCCCCCCTGCGTGCTGGTATGGTGTTTACCGTCGAACCGGGGGTCTACCTGCCAGGTCGCGGTGGTATCCGGCTGGAGGACGACCTGGTCGTCACCCAGACAGGCTACGAGTTACTGACCAGGGTTCCCCTCGACCTCCACGTGCTGTGAGTGGGAGCACGCGCGCACGGAAGACGACACGTATGGACTTCGACGAAATCGGTCAGATCCTGGAGTTGATGCGACGCCACGGGATCGTGGAATTTGAACTGGAGCGGGACGGAGAGCGGGTCCGTATCCTGAAGCCGGACGGCTCCGCCGCCGCGCCTGGAGGCACGCTGGCGCCTCCGGTCGAGGCTGGTCGCGGCGAGCCAGACCTGGTGGTGGTGGACGCCCCGATTCTCGGCACGTTCTACCGGGCGAGTGCGCCGGACGCGGCGCCATTCGTCTCGGTTGGCGATGTCGTCAGTGCCGGCGACGTGCTGGGCATCATCGAGGCGATGAAGTTGATGAACGACGTCACGTCCGAGTTCGGCGGCGAGGTGGTGGAGGTCTGTGTCGAGAGCGGGCAGCCCGTGCAGTATGGGGAGCGCCTGTTCACGCTCCGCCGACAGCCCGGCGCGTGAGGGTTCGCCATCCGTGTCCGAGGGTGCGCGTATGTTCTCGAAGGTCTTGATCGCGAATCGGGGCGAGATTGCCCTCCGGATTGTGTGTGCCTGCCGCGAACTGGGGATTCGGACAAGTGTGGCCCACTCGCAGCCTGACGGCGACAGTCTGGCGGTGCGGCTTGCCGACGAGGCGGTGTGTATCGGGCCCGCCTCGAGCGAGCAGAGCTATCTGAATGTTGCCGCCATCGTGACCGCGGCGGCCATGGTCGGCGCCGACGCGGTGCATCCGGGGTACGGCTTCCTGTCCGAGAGTGCCGTGTTGGCTGACGCCTGCCAGGCTGCCGGCGTCGTGTTCATTGGCCCTCCACCGCACGTCCTGCGGCTGCTTGGAGACAAAGCACGGGCGCGTCGGGTCATGCAGGCGGCCGGGCTGCCGGTCGTCCCCGGCACCGATTCGTTCGACACCCCGGAAGAAGGCACGCGGCTGGCGGAAACGCTCGGGTTTCCCCTCCTCATCAAGGCGACGGCCGGCGGGGGAGGCCGCGGCCTGCGGGTGGCGCGGACCGCCCGCGACCTCGAGCACTCGCTGGGCGCCGCGCGTCGGGAAGCGGCGGCGGCGTTCGGTGACCCGCGTCTCTATCTGGAGCGGTATGTCGACGAGCCCCGTCATATCGAGTTTCAGATACTGGCGGACGAGACGCGAGCCCTGCACCTCGGGGATCGGGAGTGCACGCTGCAGCGGCGGCATCAGAAGTTGCTCGAGGAGGCGCCGGCGGTGGGGCTGAGCGAGGAGACCCGCCACCGGCTTGGCGGTCTGGTGGTCAAGGCGGCGCTGGCGGTCGGTTACCGCAACGCGGGGACCTTCGAGTTTCTGGTGGACCGCGGCGGCGCGCCGTTCTTCATCGAGGCGAACGCCAGAATACAGGTGGAGCATCCCGTCACCGAGATGGTGACTGGTGTCGATCTGGTCAAAGAGCAGATCCGCGTGGCGGCGGGTGAGGGCGTGTCGTTTCAGCAGACCGATGTCCGGGTCACGGGGCATGCCATCGAATGCCGGGTGAACGCCGAGCAGGCGGAGACCGGTCGACCGTCGCCGGGGGTGATTCGGGCGTTCGTGGCGCCGGGTGGGCCCGGCGTGCGGGTGGACACCTACGCGCACGCCGGCTGTATGGTCTGGCCGCACTACGATGCGCTCGTGGCCAAGGTCGTCGCGCATGGGCGCGACCGCGGCGAGGCGATCGCCCGGATGCGCAGGGCGCTCGACATGTTCGTGATCGAAGGGATCGAGACGACGATGCCGCTTCACCGCCGTGTGCTGCGCGAGCCCGACTTCCTGGCCGGACGGTTCACGACGTCGTTCCTGGAGCGATTCATCACATGATCTTCACGTCGCGGCTCTACGCCATCGTCGACACCGCGGTGGCCACACGCGCTGGGTGGGACCCCGCGGCGCTCGCCCGGGTGTACATCGACGCCGGTGTCCGTCTGCTTCAGCTCCGCGCGCCCGGGGTAGACGGAAACACCGGGCTCGGCTGGTGCCGCCAGATCATGTCGTGTGCGGCACCCCTTGGCGCGCGCGTGATCGTGAACGACCGCTGCGACCTGGCGATGCTGGCGGGTGCCGATGGCGTGCATCTGGGGCAGGGCGACCTGCCTGTGTCTGAGGCTCGCCGTCTGCTGGGCGAGGCGGCGGTGATTGGCGTGTCGACTCATGACGACGCGCAGGTGCGGGAGGCGCTGCGGCAGCCCGCGAGTTATCTGGCCACAGGTCCCGTGTTTGACACCCGCACCAAGAACACGGGGTACGCCGCGGGTGGGGTGGACGGCGTGCGGCGGGCGGTCTCGGCGGCGGGCGACCGGCCCGTCGTGGCGATTGGCGGCATCACACTGGCCACCGCCCCCGCCGTGTTGGACGCCGGCGCGGCCGCCGTCGCCGTCATTGCCGATCTCCTCGCCACCGACGACCCGTCGGCTCGCGTCCGCGAGTTCCTCGACGTGCTTGGTGAGACTAGTGTCGGGGCTGCTTGAGCCAGGCCTGACGCGTGAAATAGTCGTCCATCAAGGTGCGGGTCTTTGACGACAGCAGCACCAAGGCGAGCAAGTTCGGCAGGATGCAGACGGTGAGCGCGATGTCGCCGAGGTCCCAGACCGCGGCCGGCGCGATGACCGTGCCAAGAAAGACCATGCCGACGTACACGAGTCGGTACGGCAAGACGGCCTTCTTGCCAAAGAGATAGGCGGCACACCGGTCGCCGTAATAGCTCCACGAAATGGCGGTGGAGATGGCGAACAGAATCACGGACAGCACCACGATGAAGCCGCCCCAGTTGCCCAGCGGGGCCAATCCGCGCTGGAAGCCAAGCTGCGTCAGCGGGGCGCCGCCCTCGGGGGCATCTCCGTACAGCACATCGTAGGTCGTGCCGTCCGCGCCGGTGGCGCGACCCGCCGCCGGCTCGATGGCCCCGGTGAACGGCTGTGTCTGCGCGATGTCCGTAAAGAACCGCTCGACCGGCACATCGTGCCATGCGAACGCGACGTGCCCGTCCGCGATGGTCTGTCTCCCGTCGGCGACCTGGATGCTCGCCGGAGCCGAGCCCTCCACCAGGCTGCCGTCCGTCTGCGTCGAGACATAGGTGAGGTCGCCGCCGATCAGGGTCATTTCAGACGGGACGCGATCGTCGTAGACCCCGGTGATGATCAGCACAAAGCAAGTC
>CALBET010000318.1 GCA_937888665.1 uncultured Acidobacteriota bacterium | reverse complement strand
CCACTGCTACCGGATAGTTACACAGGCGCTACCAGAAGCGCCGACTAAACACCCAACGCTATTTGAAAACCAGCATCGTGATCACCACCAACCGAGGCGTGGGGAAAGCGCACTTGTTCGCCCGAACGTGTGCGAGGTTCCGCCGAAACAGAACAGGTTCGCGGTGTTTATTGTTCGGCAAGCCGGTCAGGAAGTCGGCCGTCGTCGAGGTGATCGGCGAGGTAGATCATCGCGCCCTCGGGTCTCATCCCGAAGGCTGCGGCTACTAGTTTGGGGTCCAGTGTGTTTACGAGGTCGGCGAGCCTGGTCGTGCGCAGCATCTTCGGTGGCAGGCCACACGGATCGAGCAGATGACTCATGTAGGCCTCCGAGGCCGGTCGTCGGTCTGCCTTGGTGCCGCGGGTGACGATCACATGCGGGTTGGCGCTGCGCAGGGTGTCGCGGTGGGCGAGGCAACGTTGCAGAGCCGACCAGCTCACCGGATCGAGTGGCACGGGGTGTGGGCGCCTGCCGAGTCGAACTGATCGATCGCTGGTATCGACGCCGTCGGTCCGCAGCAGCCTTACCTCGCTGCTGGAGGCGCCATGCAAGATTGCGAGAAGCCCGAACATGGCCTCGTGGGGGTGCGCGCCGGGGTCGGTACTCCATCGATCGAACAGGGCCCGCTGTTCAGTGATCGTCAGTGTGCGGCCACGAAATCCTCGATACCGTTTGGCCATCACACCCCGTGTCGGGTCAACGAGGACCATCCGGCGGCTGCGCGTGAATCGAAAAAATTGGCCTAGCACGGTCAGGCGTCGTGCCCGGTTGTTCGGTTGAACGGCCAGGAAAGCTTCGATGTCGCTCACATCGACCAGCGCCCAATCCTGTTTGCCGCGTTGTGAATCAAGGAAACAGGCCAGGTCACGCACGACCGCCAATGCGGTCTCGATGGTTCGATCGGCGCGTGGGCGGGTGCCGGCTCGGCGGGCGCGTTCGCGGGAGTTGACCATGGAGCCGGCGAACTCTGAGACCCCAAGGCGCATCCCGGGCGGTGTGGCATCGATGCGGCGCTGTCGACGCCCGGCGGCGAGTCGGTCGGACTGGTCGGTAACGATCGCTAATCCGCGTTCGGTGAAGAAGGCTTCCAGCGCTCGTGCCAGCGATCCCATCGAGCGGCCCGGACGGCGGGACCGCTCAAGGACTTGCTGCGGATGGTTGGAGTGCGGGTCCTGCAGTAGCCGCGCCAGTGCGGTGATCAGCGCACATGCGCGGGCCGGGCATTGGCAAGCAGCCAGATGAGCCACGAAATCATCGAGCCAGTCGGGAGGTTCGGCAAGCCCGGCGGCCAGGGTCTCACCACGCACGAAAGGCCGGTCGGGATGGCGCTGCCAGCAGCGCCCGCACAGGCCGCGCCCAACGTGGCGGCGTAACTCGCCGCAGTTCACGCAGACCCGGGGTGGATCCTTCGGTGGGCCCGGGCGCGAACAACCTCCGCACCACCCGGTGAACCCCCGCAGATAGCCGGGCTTGCCGCAGCGCGGGCACATCGACCTCGCCGCTGCCAGCTCGGTTCGCTTCTGGCACGGCCGACATACGACCTCGCCGCGGAACCTGACTTTCCCGCCGCAATCACGACATCGCCGCGAGCACAGCACGCATCGCCCAGTTTCGGCAACCAGCACGCGGTCCGATCCGCAGCCCGGGCATCGCGCCTTGGCCGACTGCTCGCGCCGTAGGCGCATGCACCGGCAGCAGTGCTCACGGTCGCGAAACCCGACCGGGGCGCCGCATTCCACGCAGTCGCGCTGTCGCTTCCCCATGATCCGCTGGCCGTTCCGATTCCCCGGTCACATCGGCGGCATCGAACGCCCCCGAGCGTTGACCGCCTGTGGCGCCGTTGCGGTCGGTCGCGGCGGGGACGCAGACGCCTCGACGGGGGTGGTATCGATCTCGAAAAGGTCGTTCGGGGTGCACTGCAGGGCGGTGCACAACGCGATCAGCGTCGACAGCTTGATCTGACTGGGCTCCTTGGTCAACAGCGCCGACACCGATGCCGCCGATATCGGCATGCCTGCCTTCTCCTCGAGCAGGCGCCGCAACTCCGTCCCGGTCCACACTTCACGCTGCGCCGCGGTCATACGCAGCCGCCACCGTATCTTCATGCCGTTCCGTCCTCTCCGCTCAACTCTGCCAACGTCGAGGCCACCGCCCGCCGGTAAGCGTCCTCGATGAACGTCGCCGACGGTCGCACGTACCGCATCGTAGAGCTCACCGTCCAATGCCCTAGAAGCTGTTGAATCGCAACCAGATCCACTCCACGCTCGTAATTGTGGGTAGCACACGCCCGGCGCAACGCGTGCGGACTGAACCGCTCCGCGGCTGGCCGACCCTCCAACTCCATCAGATACCGCAGCCGGTTGCGCAGCGTCCCACGATGCAACGCCCCGCCCGACTCGTCGGCAAAGAGCACCGGCGAATCCGGGAACTTCGGGCGCACATCGGCCAGGAACCACTGCAACAACACGTCCAGGCCGTCGAGCATCGGCACCCACCGCGGCCGCGGTCCGGACATGTGGGCCCCCTTGCCGAAGCGAACATGCAACTTGCCGAACGGGCCACGGCCGAAGTGCACATCGGAAATCTCCAGCAGCGCAGCCTCTTCCGAGCGCAGCCCGGCGTGATACAGGGTCCGGAACATCGCGTAATCCCGGGCCGCCGGCCCGTACTTGCGGGCCCCCGCGATGCGGGTCTTCAGGAAATCGAAGAACGCACCCACCCGCTCCGGGACCGGCGGCGGCGCAACCGCCGGCGAGTCGTCACCCACATGGCGTGAAGCATTGAACTCATCGACCGGGCACACCAGCCGCACCCCGAACACGGCCTCTATCTCGGCAGCCTTGCGGACCTGCAGGAACCGATGAAACCCCTTGAATATCTGCACATACTCCCGCCGCGTCGAGGCAGAGCGGCCTGCCACCGCCAAGTCGCCGACCACGCGATCGACGTCCTCACTGGTCACCTCCCACGCGGGACGCCCCAGGGCCGCCAACGCCCGCTCCAACAGCCCGATGTCGTTGTCGATCGTCACCGGACTGAACCCACGAGCACGCCACGACGCCACAAACGCATCCACGCATTCCCGTTGAAACGCAACGGGATCGGCGACCACGGACTCGACCGCGACAGCGCCACCGGGAATCAGTCGCAGACTCTCCACCACCGGCATACCTTCTTCCCAACTGACTGGTTAAGGCAGTGCCTAACTTAACGCTATTTCTCCTTGAAGATCGGTACGACACGCAGAGTGCTGGAAAGCCCAGCTTGCAGGCAGTTTCTGATCCAACGAACATGTGCCACCTCCAATTGGCTTCGATGAACTGATGCCCAAAACGCTGGCCACCGCCACCGTCGATCGACTGCTGCATCACGCCCACCTGTGCCAAACCAGCGGCGACTCCGTCCGCCTGGCCCAAGCCCTCCATGGGAAAGGAGTCAAACCCCTGACCTGACCAGATCCACCCCGGTGGCGGACACCCCCTCATGGGCAGATTCATGTCCGCCACTGGGCAGTTCTTATTGGCCACCTACAGGCAGTTCCCATGTCCGCCCACGGGCAGTTTCAGATGTCCATTGACATTCGCCAACGGAACTGACTTTGGAACAGACCCCTCTGTAATCCGACCGGCCCC
>CALBET010000317.1 GCA_937888665.1 uncultured Acidobacteriota bacterium | reverse complement strand
CTGTTCGCGTTGCCGGCTTCTTCACGGGTTTGGCGAACGGCAAATGCCAGTACTGCGGGGGCCGCGAGAAGACTGAGAAGCTCGACGTCATGGACCTGATCACGACCGGCCTGGAGGTCTTCGGAATGAACGAGCTCTTCGGTGACGCTTTCGACGCGGGTGACGCCCTTGATATCGCCGGGTCAGGTGGTGGCTCAGGCAAGTTCATCTGCACCAACTGCCGCAGTGACTGGACCGGTGAGCCCAACAGCGGCGCCGCCGGTTGCGCGGGAATTCTGATGTTCGTCGGGTGTGCCGTGGCGCTTGTCGCCGTCATCGACTGGCTGGTTCGGTAGGGGTGCTCGCTAATCACGTCATCGGGGAGTTTAGATGAGCGCCAACCTGATCCTGGACCTAGTGTGCCATCGAGAGCCGGCGCGTAGCCTAATGCTCGACGGCCAACTCTTGCCGCTCTGCGCGCGGTGTACCGGTTTTTACGCTGGTCTCGTACTGGCTTTTGCGGTCGTGGCGTGGCGAGCCTGGTGGGCGCCCCGCGGGGCGGCCCTGTGGCTTCTGGCCGCCACGTTGATGGTGAACTCCTCGACACTCGTTTGGGAGGCGCTAGATACCAATGCGTATCGCCTCTGGGCAGGCGTTGTGCTTGGCGTGTGGTGTGGGTGGACGGCGGCGACGGCGATGCGCGGGTCGCATGCAGCGAGGATGGTGCGCGCGCCGACACCTTCGTTGCACGCGAGCACCATCGCGCCCAAACCAGCGGGCTCCTCTGTTCGGGAGAGGAGCGCGAAGGCAGATGAACCGTGACGCAAATCACTCCACCGGTGGACATCGGTTCTTGGTGTAGTGCCTTGGTTTGGGGTCATCTGGACCTCAAGTGTTCGATGAACCCGTATGATAGAGTCTATCGCTTCTCAGTTGCGGATGGAATTTGGAATATTCGAAGCGTTGGGGAAGGTGATGATGGTGACCAAGCGAAGAGTGGCGAGTGCTGCAAGTGAGGCCGTTGGGCATTTTCACGTGATTCGAGCGTCGGCCACAGACAGGCTGAAACACGACCGCCGGCCGTGGATCGATGCTCGGACTTGTCGCCCGCGGTCACGAGCATGAGCCAAGTTCAACGTAAGAAAACAGCAATTAATTCGGAGACACGAGGCGAGCCGACCCTCTACGTCGGGCTAGGGGGCACCGGTCGAGACGTTCTGCTGCACCTGCGCTGGCTGGTCTACCAGCGCTATGGCCAGCCAGCGCTGCCATTCACGGAATTCCTCTACCTCGACACCAACAGCGTGACGCCAACCATCTCCAGCGCCATTCCGGTGGCCGCTTTGGAGAGGGTGCGGTTCAGCCCCGATGAGTCTCTAGAGCTTGGCACCTCTCCGAACCTGCCCGTTAGGAATGGGGAGGACACCAGCGAAGACGATGCCATCCACGTCGGAACCTGGCTGGATCCCGCTCTTGCAGGCTGCATCGGCACGATGACGGGCGGGGCGGGCGTAGTTCGGTCCTTCGGCCGTCTCGCGTTCTGGCATCACGCCGCGGAGTTCTCAGAAATCGTAGGCGGAGCCATTCGGCGCCTGAGCAGGGCGGACGTCGGTGAGGAGGCGCGTAGATTTGGGTTTAGTATTGCTACCGGAACGATTCGTGTCGTCGTCGTCACAAGCTTGTATGGCGGTAGCGGCTCCGGCGCGTTCATCGATTGCAGCCAAATTCTGCGCCATATGTTGCGTGAGGCTGGGCTTGGAAGTCGGTTCTTCGCGGTCCTTACTCTTCCAGGCAAGTTCGACGGTAAAGACCTAGTCGCCCGGAGGATGGCCGCCCTCGCCTACGCATCGTTGAAGGAGCTTGACCCCCATCTAAGCCACGATGCTGACGACGGAAAATCATATCAGTTTCCCGGCATTCCCACACCAGTCCACCTGTTCAGACCGGTATTTGACGTTGCCTATCTGGTCGACGACGCACGGCGGACCTTGGCCGCCAATGTGGACGGCTCGCTCCGCACAATCGCGGACTGGCTTGCCGCCGATTTAGTGCAACGCAGTCACCTGCCTGGGGGGC
>CALBET010000316.1 GCA_937888665.1 uncultured Acidobacteriota bacterium | reverse complement strand
CCAAAAGCTGCCAAGCCTCGCGTCGTTCCGCGCTGCGCATCCCGCCGACGAGCTCGGCGATCGACACGACACAGATCGCCAGCGGGCCTTTGCTCCGCGCGTCCAGCAGCCAGTCCCGCGCCGCGTCCAGTCCGCGGAGGTGAGCGATGAGGATGTCCGAGTCGACCAAGATCACGAGGTGCGGCGCCACATCCGGCCGAGATGCGCTTCGCGGTCTCCCGGACCCCGGTCCGGCGATTCCGCATCACGCAGGGATCCGAACGAGTTTTGGATCGCCATCAGGTCGGATGCGAGGTTGTCATCAGTGTTGCTCAGTGCCCGGTCCAGGAGCTGACGGATGATCTCGGCGCGCGAAACACCCTGCTGTACGGCGAGTCTGTCGAGACTGGCTGTCTGCGTCTCATCGAGGTAGATGTTGGTGCGCCGCATACACCGCATCGTACGCCAGTTTGCGGTTGCTGGATCGGGCCCAACTGAGGGCGCCGGCGATAGGGCCTTCAGTCCGCGCGCAGGGATGCCCCATCCAGTTCCAGTCAGATCACTTCGGCGGGGCGGAACATGTCCACGTCCCAGGCGAGTAGCGCGAGACTGCGACGGTGGGCGACTGCCGCGATCATGCAGTCGATAGGCGTTCGCCTTGCGGTTGTGCTCGCATCTGTCGAGCGGACCAACCGAAAGAAGACGGTGGCGACCGTGGCAGCGCGGCGACCATCCCGCGCGATTGCCGGATGCGCTGGGCTCAAACGTCTAGCCTGGCGCAATGGCTGTGAACTCGAAGGTTTCGCGCTCTTGGCTCCTCGTAAATGCCTCTCGGGAGCCTGATCTGGATGCAGTGCTGATGCATACCAAGTCCGACGAAGTGATTCTGGATCTGGAAGACGCCGTCGCTCCCAACGAGAAGGGGGCGGCTCGCGAACGAGTCATAGACTTCCTCAACTCCGGAGCCCGGGCATGGATCCGAATCAACGACGCGTCAAGCGAATTCTGGTCCGCAGATTGCCGGGCGTTGGCTGACTGCCGCGGTATGAAGGGTGTGGTGCTGGCCAAGACCGAAGGCGGCAATCACATGTGGGACACCGCTAACCGGCTTGGCGACGGCACACCAGTCATCGCGCTGATCGAAACAGCGCGTGGGTTAGCCCGCGTTCATGACATCGCCGCGGCACGTCCGTGCTTTCGAATCGCGTTCGGAGTCAACGACTTCACGTTGGATATTGGCGTGGAACAGGATCCGTTGGCCCTGGCCTACAGTCGTTCCCAGCTCGTCGTGGCCTCGCGCGCGGCGCACATTCCGGGTCCGATCGACGGACCGACCCGTGACCCCGACCAACTCGCTGACGGCGTGGCGCTGACCCGACGGATGGGTATGACGGGAAAGCTCGCGCTGCGTTCGTCTGACGCCGAGACCATCAACCTTGGACTGAGCCCATCTGATTCGGACATCAGCTGGGCCCAGGAGTTTGTCGAGCAGTTCAACAGCGGTGGCGGGAAACCGAAGGACGGCAGCGACTTACCGCGATTGAACCGCGCCAGGGGCATTCTGAAGAAAGCCCGGCAACTCGGACTGATATCGAGTTGAACGGTGAGATCGTCGTTCCGACGCGACTGACCGGCGCAAACGATACGTCCCCGGGGGGCGCGGGCACGACCACCCCACGATCAAGAGCTCTTCAGCGCACCGCGTTCCACGGTCCGAACGGGTTCGCGACGCCGGAGAGCGCAGGTGCTAGCTCCGGGTAGTGACGGAGCAGGATATCGGTCATCGTGGTCTTCTGAACCCAGTCGTAACCGACTTGGGTGTAGACCTCCGGTCGCATATCGGTGGTCAGGAAACGGTCGCTGTTGACCCGTCGCGCCGCCATCAGCAGGAAGATCCGGGTCGCGGTGTCAGAGAAGCCCTGTCCGGGAATGATGTCTTCGGCATACATCCCGACGATCGGATCGACGTCGTCGATCTTGTTGTCGTAGACCTCCTGCATCTGACGCGCCCACTGTTTGTTCGAGGTGATGTCGCCGAAGGTCTTGGGCACCGGCATCCGCAATCCCTTCCGGAATTTGGTGTAGCGGGGCACACCCCGCTCCCGATCGCGGACGACATCGAGGGTCGCCAGGTCGGTGAGCTCACCGTCGATCCGCTCGAAGTTCATCAGCGTCTTCGGGTAGTTCTTCAGGCAGATCGCCCCCGGATGCTGGACCCCGAAGGAATAGAACAGGTCCGGCATCGAGAACTCGTCCATGAACCCGCGCGTGTATTTGCCCTGAATCTCGGTGAACTCGACCTCTTTGATCATGTCGCCGGTCTTCAGTGAGTAGAACTTCCACTCGTCGGGGATCAGCGCGTGCATGCGGTACACCGAGACGAACTCCTCGGTGAACTGGAACGGAACGCCGAAGTGGTCGTGCTTGCCACCCGCCTGGCCGCTGATGAAGTCGCTGTTCACGGGCCGGGCGTTTCCGAAGCGCTGATAGGCCTCCTCACCGGTGAGGCCCCACCAGGTATTGACCAGTCCCCACGCGGTCGCCGGGTGCGACAGGATCCCGGGCGTCCACTCGACGAGGTGAATCTTCGCGATCAGTGCCGAGATGGCGAGCCAGCCGAGTTCGAACAGACGCTGGTCACCGAGATCGGGGTAGGCCTTCTTCAGCGCATCGCAGAGCGCGTTGTGTTCCAACGTGAACAACGTGTGCAGCAACGAAACGCCCGTCCAGTAATTCTGGAACATGCCGGTGTGATCGATACCCGCATATTCGGAGTTCTCCAGAAGGCGCCGGTCCGCGCCGATCTGGAGCTTCCCGTCCTCGAAGGTGCGCATCGCCGCTTGCTTGTCATCGCCGCTGCCGTACACCTGGGAGGCGTCCCACCAGTGCGTCTCCTCGTTGCGGAAGACTGGGCAGCGCATACCCTCGGGCCGCGCCAGTTCCGGGGTGCGGCGGATCGTCATCGGGTGCTCGGGCCACGGGTCGTCGGCGGCTAACGGGACCTCGATGAGGTCGTCGGGCTCGCCACGGCCGTGGAAGAACCAGTTGTGGTTCTCGAACTGGATCCACGCTGCCGCGAGTGTGTTCAGAGTCGTCGCCGGCTTGAAAACGTCGCGCTGCAACAGCTCCCGGGCGACCACTCGCGGGCTCGGCGTGAACAGCCGTGGCGGCTGCTCGGCCTCGAGCCCGTCAAGCGGGAAGTTCCTGCCAAACCGTGACCCCGCCATCCCCATCGCGGGATCTGAAAGGTCGTTCCAGCTGCCGTCGGGCATCCGAGCGCGCAGCGCCTCCGGCGGCGGGTCGGCGGGGAAATCGTGCTGCGGCTCGCCGGGGGTGTCGAACAGGTTCCGGGCCCGCAGCGACTCGCGGTCGTAGTACAACTTCGCCATCTGCAGAGCCTGGGTGGGGTACTTGTCCCACTCGCGGGTGAGCCCTGCCTTTTTCAATGCGTCTTCGATCTTGTCGAGCACGACATTCTCCCCTCGTAGAACCACCGGAGCCCGCATGATCCACCCGCGGATTGGGCATGAAGTTACAGTCATCCAGTTGCGCGCGAGGCGTTTCCAGCGTTCCCGGCTCAGAGGTCATCGGTGGACTCCTCCGTTCCTCGACCGCACGGCTGGCGGCGAAATTCAACGCTGGCACGCCCTCCACAGCGGAGCAGTCACTGGCCCAAACAATCTCGACCGCTGCGGTGCCGGCGAGGGCGCAACCTCAATCCCTTGGCGTCTGGCGGTGAGGCGCGTCTGGATTCCTGCCACAGAGACTGATCAGCGTGTGGAGTTCACCGTCAAACTTGTTGACATCGCAGGTGTGTTGTCGACCAACGACCGCGTCGGAGGCGAACTGAAGGATGCGCGGCTTGCGGCCGGACATCACCTCCCAGCCATGCGAGCGGTCCGTCACGCCCCGGTATTGATCGGCGAACGGCCGGGGTGCGCCGGATCCGGTGTAGTCGCTATTCCAGAGGTCGTAGCCGGCACCGAGCTGATCTCCGTACAGCCACCGGGGGGCGTACACGATGACGTAGCCGGTGGTGCGTTCGCGCGCCATGCGGTCATGGACGGCGTCGACTGCGCGGCGGATCTCATCGGGACTGGGCGGTCGGGGCAGACCCTGCTGTTCGGCGTCGATCTGCCAGATCCACGGCCCCTCGTGCCACCACGGCGTGCGCTCCGCGACGAAGTCCATCCAGAAGTTCACCTGCGTCTCGATCCTATTGGGCGGATCCGGCCACAGGTAGTGATAGCTGCCGAGGACCGGGATTGCGGCTCTGCGGGCCCGCTCCAGTGCCTTCCTGTAGTACCGGTCCTGCCAGTCGCTGCCCTCGGTGGCCTTATGGGTGAAGAAGGAGATGCCGGCCTCGCGCGCGCTGGCGAGGTCCATCGGCCCGCGGCCCCAATCGTGGTTGGAGGCGTCCCATCCCCACACCGTCGCTGTGTTGCGAACGGGGATGGGGTTCCGTCGTCTCAGCACCGGCCCGGATCGGCGCTCATCTCGCTGCCCCGCATCGGCATGCCGTCGATCACCGCGTAAATCGCCGAAAGTTCCGGGACGTCGTTGACACGTAGTTTCTCGCCGCCGTCCTTGCCGATCAACACCACGCTGAAGCTGCCGGCGCCAACCCCGAACTCCGACCGCAACCGTTGCGCCTGGCTGGTGTCGACGCCCTGGCCGTCGAGGGTGCTGGCGCCGTCGGCGATGATCCGACCGAGCACCATGTCGCGATCGGCGAAGTCACATCGACTGGCCTCGATCCGGCGCATCGTCTCAACGAGCCGCGGATCATTGTCGGTCGGCGCGAACACCAGCAGAGGGCGGCTTTGCCACAGATAGTCACTCAGTTCCGCGGCCGCGGCCCGGGCCGGCATGAGGACCGCGCTGGTCGTCAGAAAGATCACAGCGAGTGCAATTCGGATGAAGAGCCGGGAAGGATGATGGCTGACCATGGTGACAGCTGACTCTAGCGTGACCCGAAAGGCGGTAGGGCTTCGATGACTGATGACTCCATCCCGGCCGGCGACCGCTACCGCGACCGTTACGAGGGCTTCCCCGACGGTTTTTTCACCCGGCGTGACGAGGGCGACGACAGTCGCTTCTACGGTGAACCGCGGGCGGTCTATCACATCGACGACGGCGCCATCGCCGCCGTGCGCGATCTCTACGACGAGCTCAGCCTGTACGGCGAGGTGCTCGACCTGTGCAGCTCCTGGGTGTCGCACCTGGCCCGGACCCCGAAACGGCTGGTCGCGCTCGGCATGAACGCCGACGAGCTCGAGGGGAACGAGCAGGCCCACGAATGGGTGGTCCACGACCTCAACCGCGAACCCGCCCTGCCGTTCGCCGACGCCAGCTTCGACGGGGCGATGTGCACGGTGTCGGTCGACT
>CALBET010000315.1 GCA_937888665.1 uncultured Acidobacteriota bacterium | reverse complement strand
CAGGACCGCCGTCTCAGCCTGGCGTTGCAAACCCATAGCCATGTCAGGGAGGTCCGTCGGCGTTTGACACCGTTCGCTATTGTCAGAGTTGTCAGGACTGTCACGACCATCAGCATGATCTGAATGCACCATGCATCGATGATAAGCCCCTGCTTTTCGGACTCTCGAGACCCAGCGTGGGCGACGAACGCGGCTCTCGCCTCGCTCGACGTCTCTATTGAATGAGTACGTGCAGCGTAGCGTCCCTCAGGCCGACACATCGGTGGTCACGACGACGTCACGGATATTTCGCGAGGCACTCTCGAAAACGTGTCAAGTACGAACTGCGAATAAAGCGCGAAAATGTAGCACCGGCATGGCACGCCGGAGATACGATGAGGCTCACCGGTGACACACATGGAGCTCACGTTCGTCGCCATAGACGTCGAAACCGCCAATCCAGACCGGGCAAGCATCTGTCAGGTTGGCGCGGTGGCTGTGCAGGACGGTCAGATCGTTGACACCCTTGACACCTTGATCGACCCGGAGACCTACTTCGACCCCCGGAACATCGAGATCCACGGCATATCGGCATCTACGGTTCATGGAGCACCCTGTTTTCCCGACATCGCGAGCCGACTGCGGGAATTCGTGAATGATCGTGTCGTTGCCAGTCACACCCCGTTCGACCGAACGGCATGCGACCGAGCCCACGAACGGTACGAGCTCCAGCCCCCAGATTGGACCTGGCTGGATACTGCCAGGGTTTCGCGTCGCGCATGGACACAGTTCGCCGCCCGTGGATATGGCCTGTCCAACGTTGCCAAGCACTGTGGCATCGACTTTCGGCACCATTCCGCGGTCGAGGACGCTCGCGCCGCCGCACGGATTCTGCTCAAGGCGTGCAGTGAAACCGGCGTCGATGTACCGGGATGGCTTGGGCGAGCGAGCCGAACCGTTCAAATCTCTCAAGACGGGGCGCACGATGGGCCGTTCGGCGGTGAAGTTGTCGTGTTCACCGGAACCCCTCGGTCCCGCGCTCACAGGCGGGGGAGCGAACGATTCGAATCGTCACGCCATTCCGCCCCCAACTTCGATCGAGTTCGGTGAACCTCGAGCCGGAGATTGAGAGATTTGAGTCGTGAACAAGCCGCGCTTCGCAGCCGGCGCAGAGTGGAGGAAATGGGACCTTCAGGTCCACACTCCGTTCTCGTCCCTCGATAACCAGTTTGGTGTCGATTTCCCGTTGTATGCGAAAAATCTCCTATCTGCTGCCGTGGTAGAGGTCGCACGGCCAGATTGGGCGAAGCGCCGCAGGAGGGCACGGGTCGCGTAGCTTGCGATGCCAAGCACGGCGGCCAGGGCCGCCCGGCATGAACCCCGAGAGCCAGAACCGTCGCCGGGGACCGGAAGCTTCTCCAGTAATTCCATCCGAGGCGACGGATGTCGCTGTGAGGCGTCGCACATGGCGGTTTGCGGACCACATTCCCATGGGCCCACGGCCATCGGGATGCTGCTGACCTCACATGGGAGGGCGAGGACTTTACGTTAGCCGAACCCGCCCTGTCTGGCCATGAGAGTGCCGGGTCGGGAGGCGACGTCTGGAAAGGCCTTGAGTACTTGGCGATCGAAGGTCGCCAGGGGGAGTCGCTCACGTACTGCCAGCTCGACAAAGAGAGTGTCGTAGACGGCCACGCCGGAGCGTACGGCGCGGACGAGAGCGCCATTCCAGAGCGTGCGACTTGGGACCGAATGAATCCGAAGTCGGTTGGCCAGAGCGAGGCGCTTCGGGCCCTCCTCGGGCGGCATCACGCCCTGGCGGATCGCCATCCAGAGTACGTTGGCGAGTTCCGCTTCCCACAGCGCGGGGGCCAGGCCGTGTTCGACCGCCTCCATGAAGCAACGCGACTCGTCGACGAAGCGCTCTGTGCCGAGCAACAGGTAGGCCACGACGTTCGTGTCGATGACGACGGTCATGGCCGGCCGGTGGCTATCCAGCTTTCGACTTCTTTCGCTGTCGGGCGCCTCGTCTGGTCAGCCCAGCTGGTCTCAATCTGTTCGAGGACGGAGCGGCGCTCGGCGAGGAAACCTTGGAGGAGCTCACGGACCTCCTGCTCCATTGAGCGTTTGTTGCGGCGGGCCAGCGATTTCAGCGTCTTGACGGTTTCGGTTGGAACATTCCGTATGGTGAGAGTCGGCATGACCCTTTCATGCTAGCACAATGCCAGCATCGAGCTGCTCGAGCTGTCGGGCGTCGCACGTGGCGGTGTTCGGACCACATTCCCATGGGCCCACGGCCATCATGTGGCTGAACTTCCGTTCGGCCGTCTGAGCTTCTCCAGCAACCCCGTTCGACGCGGGGGACGCCGCTGGCAGGCTGCTCGCAGGGCCCCCTCGTCCGCTGCGAGCAGAATCCTCGATCGAGCGCGGGTCACGCCGGTGTAGAGCAGTTCAGGTCCGGCCAGCTCGTGCGCCTGCGGGGGCAGCACCAGTAGCACCGACTCGAATTCGCTGCCCTGTGAGCGGTGTACGGTCATGGCCCAGGCGGTGTCGTGGCTGGGCAGGGCCGCGAGTGGGACACTGCGGGGCTCTTGGGGGCCGGAGAACCAAGCGGTGATACCCCGGCCGTCCTGTCCGTTCAGCAGAACACCGACGTCGCCGTTGAAGAGGGCGGTGTGGGGGTCGTTTGCGGTGACCAGCACGGGGCGGCCGTGCGCCCATTCGCCGGCGGGGAGGCCTTCTCGGCGGAGCCTGGATTCGACGCGGGTGTTGACGCCTTCGACGCCGTAGGGGCCGCGCCGCAGGGCGCACAGGATGCGAACCTGCGCCAGGGCGGCGAGGGCTTCGGTGGGGCCTGGCGCGCGGACTACGGCCATGACCTGAGGCCAGATCTGTTCGAGCGCGTCGTCTATCTGGGCGGATGAGTAGGGGAGGAGTTCCTCTGGATAGCCCTTACTGGCCAGGATCTGGATTGCGGCATCGCCGTCGTAGTCGCGAATGGCGGTGGCGAGGCGACTGATGCCGGGGTGCGACTCGAAGCGGTAGTTTCGGTCGAGTTCGACGTGGCAGTCGGCCAGAGGGCCGGCTGATTCACCAGCGGCTCCATGGGCGGCGCCGCCGGCGGCGGCGGCGATCATCTCGGCCAGCACGCGGCCGGGCTGGACGCTTTCCAGTTGACGATGGTCGCCTAGGACGATGAGGCGGCTGCCGCGCCCCAAGGCCGACAGCAGTCGGTCCCAGAGGACGAGGTCGAGCATGGAGGCTTCGTCGACGACCACGACGTCGTACGGCAAGGGGTTGCCGGCGTGGAAGCGGCATCGGTCGGTGCGCGGATGCCAGCCCAGCAACCGGTGGAGGGTTCGCGCCTGGAAGGCGGCTCGCTCCAGTCGGGGACGGACGGCCGCCAGCGGTCCGTCGAGGTCCCTCGCGGCCTGGCCGATCGCTTCTCCGAGGCGGGCGGCGGCCTTGCCGGTGGGGGCGGCGAGGGCCACCCGGATACCCGGCTCACGGGTGGCGAGCAGGGCCAGCAGACGTGCCGCCGTGGTGGTCTTGCCGGTGCCGGGCCCGCCGGTTACGAGGGCGAGCGCCCGCCTGAGGCCAAGCACGGCCGCGCGCCGTTGGGCGGAGTCGGGGTCAGGAAAGAGCTGCGCGAGATCGGCAGGGGCGTCTGGGGGGTCCGGGGCGTCTACTACAGGCGGGCCGTCACCCGCGTCCCCGCTGCCAACCTTCTCGTGTGCCAACTCTCGTAGTCTGGCGGCCACACGCGTCTCGGCCTGGTCCAGGCGCCATGACTGGAGGCGCGTGCCACGCAAGACCAGGGGAGCGGGGCTGTTGCCGTCACTTTCACTGGTGACGGCGGGACACGGTGAGAGCAGGGTGGCTTCTTCGTCGGTCAGCTCGAGCGACGTGTGACCGGCGGCCCACGAGGCAAAGAAGCGGTCCAGCACGGGCGCGGCTGCGTCGGGAAGGCCCCAGCGCCGCCGCAACATCTGAATGGCGGCCTGGCTCATGCGGCTCCCCCGCGGTCCGTGCTCACGAACAGGCTATCGATGTCGTCCAGCAAGCCCTCGGGTGGGGTGATTTCGAGCACGCCGTGGCTGCCCTCCGGGAGGACGCCACGCACGAAGAGGAGGCTGCCTGACACGGCCGGCGCGCCGGCGGCGTAGAGCCGCAAGTAGCGGCGCAGGGCCACCAGATACAGATGGATCTGCAGCACGTAGTGCTGGCCGGCCGCGCACCGCCACATGGCGTGGCGGCTGTAGTCCGCGTAACGAGGTCCGAGGTAGTTGCTCTTCCAGTCGACGACGGCCCAGTGGTTGCCGGCCCGCACCAGGCGGTCGATATAGCCGGTCAGCATGCCAGACAGTGCCTGGCCCGGCAGGCCGGCCAGATCCAGCGCATAGTGGCGCTCGTCGTCGTTGCGGGCGTGCCGGGCGAACATGTCTGACAGCGCCGGGCCGGTAATTCCGGCTCGACCTAGTGGGAGCAAGAATTCCCACTCAGAGAGGCCTGTGTCCGATGCGGCCGTTTGGAGGCTGGCATTCAGGCTGGGGAGGCGCGTGGTCTTCAGAGCGCCGAGTGTCTGCGTCAGGGCGGCCACGGCCTCGTCGGAATAGAGTCGGTGCCGTTGCAAGCCACGGTCCACGAGCGCCGCGGTGTCTTCCTGGAAATCCCACTGTTCCAGCAGCTCGTGTAAGCAATTCCCGGCGTGGGTGCCGCGAGCAAATGCGGCCATTGGGACGTCGGTGTCCATGATGGGCATGGTTGGACCGGTGTCATGGGTCGGGCTGGCGACACCACTCGCGACGACAGTGCCCGCGTCGTCCGATGGGATCGTCCCTTCAACTAGAGCGTCATCGGTTGTTTTCGCCAGTGTGTCCACCAGTGTTTCAACCGGTGCGTCACGGCGTTCGCGCTCTTCGTGCCGGCCATGAGCCAGCCGCGAGAAGCTGGTTAGGTGCCAGGCTTGCAGGTCAAGTGTCGGGGCAGGGCGGGCGTGCAGCGGTGTGTTGCCAGGGTCAGTGCCAGTCCAGGCCGCCGCGTCGGGCGAGGGCGGGGGAGACACGGTCATTGCATCCGGACAGGCGTCTTGCAGGCGGTTCAGGGTGTCGCCGTGCTCGCATCCCGTGCCACTGCTCTTTCGGATGGCGGTGTCCGCGTACCAATCTTCCAGGCTGTCTACGTGGTCGTCTGTCCGTAGCAACCAATCGAGCGAGGTCGGGGGCAGGGAAGACTTCTGGGTGTAACCCAGGGGGCCGGCGAGCAGCGTGACGCGGCGGCGGGCGCGGGTCAAGGCCACATAGGTCAGTCGCAGGTCTTCACGCAGGCGCTCGGCGGTGGCGGCGCGGTGTTCCGCGCGATTGTCTCGCTGTGACCCGTCGGCCAGCACCCAGCCGTCGGCGCCGCGCACCAGCAGACGTTCGGACATGCTGCGGTCCGGCATCACCGACCACAGGTAGGGGCAATAGACAAAGTCGAATTCCAGGCCCTTGGCCCGGTGTACCGTGACCACCTGCACGGCGTCGCCGTCTGCTTCCAGTCGACGCAGGCGTTCGTCCGACGAGCGGCCCTCGGACATCCGCTCGCCTTCGAACCACTGCAGCAGTTTTTCGGGGGTGCGCTGGCTCTCGGCTTCCCGCGCCTGCAGCAGCTCCACGAGATGTCTCAAGTCGGTCAGGTGCCGCTCGCCCGACGGTGCCCGGGCCAGTCGCAGGGTGGCCCCGGAATGGGACTCCAGGCCGGCCATCAGTGCGGCAATGCCCCGCCGACGCCACAGCTCGCCCCACTCCGAGAAACTGGCCAACCGCTCTTCCGCGTCCGCACCCGAGAGCGCGGCCAGCATGGCCGAGTCGTAGCCAAACAGACGGGTCGCCATGGCGGCGCGTCGCCATCCGGGATGGGTGGGCGAGAGCACCGCCTTCAGTATGGACGCCAGGTCGGACGCCGTCTCGCTCTGCATCACGTCCCCGTCGTCGCGGATCACGGTGGGCACGCCCCGCGCACGCAAGGCGTCGTACACGAGCCGAGCTTCAAGGTTGGTGCGGGTCAGCACGGCCACGTGCGACGGGTTCACCACGTCCGCGCTGGCTCCCATCGGCCGGCCCAGCAGGTCAACGATAGCCGCGGCCGTGCAGCCTGCCGCGAGCTCTCGACGTGGCTGGGCCAGTCTCCAGGCGTCTATGTCCTCGTCAGGCACCACCCAGGCCACCAGACGTCCTTGTCCGTCGGCAGGCAGGGGCCGATCGGCGTCCTGGCGGGCGGCTGTCGCGGCCGGATACACCAGGGCTGGGTTGCCGAAGGCGTGGGTGCGTCCGAACAGCGTGTTCAGGGCCACCACCAGGCCGTGGGCCGACCGATAGGTCGTGGCCAGGTCGCTGACACGCGCGTCATCGGTCGGCCGGGCCGACAGATACGCGTCGAGGTCGCCACCGCGAAAACTGTAAATCGCCTGCTTCGGGTCACCCACCAGAATGAGCCGCCCGGGATCTGTGCCGCGGTCAAAGATGGCCCTGAAAATCTCCAGCTGTTGCTGGTCAGTGTCCTGGCTTTCGTCAATCAGGCCCACGGTCCACTTCTCCGACAGCCGCTGGGCGAGGGCCGCGCGGTTGAGGCCCGAGCACAGAGCCCGGTGCAAGTGCTGAATGAGGCCATCGAAGGTGACGGCGTTGTGGTGTCGGAGGCTGCGCTCCAGTCGCTGTCCAGCGGCCTGATTCAGGTGCGCCAGCCAGGCCCACCCAGTGACGCCGATACTGGCTTCCACCGCCTTGGCGGCGGTCACAATGGGCAATGCGCCCGCCTCGTCCGAGGCGGCCTTACCGACGGCGCCTCTCCGGGCAAACCACGATGCCGCGCCGGCCAATCGGGCGGCCACCTGGAACACCTCGACGGGGGGCCGCTGCGGGTCCAGGGTGTCGAGCAGCGCGTGCCAGGCGTCGAGCTGCGCCACCGACTCTGCACCAGGATGTTTTGCCGATTTGTTCAGGCTCACCGTGTCCCTGGCGGCAAGCTCCTGAATCTGGCGCAGGTCGGCGCGGGCCTCCTTCACGGCCTCGAGCGTTGTGGCTACCCGGTTTCTGGCCTCTCGCAGCGAGGGGGGCGCCGGCTCCATGCGGGTGGACGGGCGTTGGGTCAAGGAACGCCAGGCCGCGAGATCGTCCTCCACCGACCACTTGCCAAGGGCCGCCACCGAGGCCAGCAGTGCATCGGCGGCGAGGTCGGTGCGCCACGTGTCTCTAACGGCATCCGATGTCAACTCGCCGGGGTCTGGCAGTACCTCGAAACCGGCGGGCATGCCGCACAAGAAACTCTCGGAGGCCAGCACTTGCTGGCAAAAAGAGTGAATGGTCGACACCGCGAGCTGGTCGCTCTCGTCGAGCGCCAGACGCAGACGCAAGACGGCCGTGTCGCGCTCTGCGGTGTCGAGTGCGGCCAGGCGGTCGAGCAGAATACGAACGCCCGCTTCGTCCGCTCCAGGGTCGGTGCCGGCGTCGGCATGGGCCACCAGGGTCGCGAGCTGACGGCGGGTCCGCTCGCCCAGCTCTCGGGCCGCGTCTTCGGTAAAGGTGACCAGCAACACCTGGCCGATGTCGTGGACGATGCCGTCCACCAGGAGGCGCGGCAACAGGTGCGAGATGGTCCAGGTCTTGCCGGTGCCCGCACTGGCTTCAATGACCGAGAGGCCGGTGGGCACGGCGGTGGTGTGGAGGTGGAAATTAGCCACTGGCCGCCCCGTACCGCGACACGGTCGCCGTCTGCGCGAACCAGTCTTCCACCGGGCCGAAGACCTCGGCGGAAAGACGGCGCCACTCGTCCATCGTGTCCCCGGCAAAGGGGTCCCGGTCGCGCCAGGCCAGCTGCGCCGAGACCCCATCGCCCTCACCGGGTGGGCCCTTGGGTTGCTGTTGCCACGCGTGCAGGGCCTTGGCCGTGTCGTCCGCACCGCGCCGGCCCGCGTCGAACACGGCAAAGCTGGTCTTGGGCCCGAACGGCAACGGGTGTCGCCGCGCCTGCTGGCACAGGTGCAGCAGGTTGTCGAGGGCGGCGCGTGCCTGTTCCAGGGCCATTGGCGGCCTGCGGTCGAGCCTGGCACGCTCGCCATCCCTCGAGACCACGAGGGTGTCGCCGCGCATCCCGCAGGCGGCGGCAAAGGTCGCGCGGACCCAGACATCGAGACGATGGTGGGGCCGCCCCTTCAATTCGGTCGGCATGACCAGCACATGCAGACTGCCTTCAGCATTGACGGTAATGTTCCCTGCGACCTGCGGGCGCCCTTCTCGGTAGACCAGCCGATGGGGCTCAAGCCGCCCACCCGCTTCCCGCACCGCAAGTCGGGCCAGGGCTGTGGCTTCCTGCACGCTCTGCCTGCCCATCGCCGCGCCAAGGGTCCCGTACGGCAGCAGACGGTCGGCGGCCAGGCGCTCTTCCAGGAAGGTGGTCCGTCGTTCCATGACGGCCCTGATCACCTCGGTCTGAATCTGCCAGCGGGTCAGGCCCGAGGGGGCAGCCACCGGCTCCCGGTCCATCGCGAACGGATCATCCCCGGCCTGCGGAAGGACGACCCCGAGCGCACCCAGCCAAGCCGACCACGGATCTTTCAGCACCCGGATCATCTCGTGCAGCTCGAGGTCGGCCGACTGGACCTCGTCGGGCGGGTCGAACACGCCGGCCTGGAATGGAACGGCCACATGCTGCCGGTTCTCGAATGCCTGGGCAATCTCGAGATGGCCCGTATGGAACGAGGCTCGCGGGCCGGTGAAACGGGTGGGGTTGAACGGCTGCAACGGGTGGTCTTCAATCAGGGCCCGATAGACTGTTTCCCGGGTGTCGGCACTGCCGGAAACGGTCGCGGCGGCGACCCGCAAGAACTCATCAACGCACGCCGACAGCGGCTCCTCCTTGTTACTGCGAATGTTGCGCGCCGTGGCCGTCAAGATGACCCGGTCGCCGGCCGCCAGCAGGGCGTCGAGAAAGAGCTGACGGTCTTCGCGCACCGGGTCGCGGTCGCCGGGGCGGGGTGCTGCGGCCAGCAGGTCCCAGGCGGGCGCCCTGGCCCTGCGCGGAAAGGCGGAATCGTGCAGACCCATCACCGCCAGCACCCGGCAGGGAATGGCGCGCATCGGCTTGAACCCGCCCATGGCCATGCCCCCGCCGACCCTGGACACCGCGCGCACCTCGTCCTTGGCCGCCTTGTCCAACCAGTCGGCCACGGCGGCCGCGTCCATCGGAAGGTCGCACGCATGTTCGGTCTCGGCCGCGCGTAATTGTCCGATGAGATCCACGGCAGCGGTCGAGTCGAATCGGCCGTCGCCGGCGGCGAGCACCTGGTCCAGTGCCTGGTCGAAGCGGTCTGCCCACAGACCCGGGCTGGCTTCGAGCTGCCAGTCTTCGAGCAAGCAGACCAGGTTGTCCAGCCAGTCGAGTGACGCGCTCATCGACGCTGGGTCGGCGCCCAGATCGCCGGATACGGGGAGGGCCGGATGGTGCCGGGCGTCCGACGCCGTGTTTTCACCACCCAGCCACAGACCAGCCAGCAACCGGTCCAGACCCTCCCGCCAGGTGCCCGTGCCCTGGTTGCCGGCGTCCATCGCCTGGCGATGCGCTGCGTTGAGTCCCCAGGTAATGCCCGACGCACGCAAGCGGTCGGCGAGCACCTCCGGGTTGGTGCCAAGCGATTCGACGCAGGCGGCCACAGCCGGCAGCTCCAACAGTGCCAGGCCCTCGCTCAATGCGGCGCGACCGGCCGCCAGACCCAGCACCGTCTGCATGCCTCGCACCAGGGGGTCGCTGCGGTCGAGACGCCGCTCCGACAAGCGCAGCGGAAGCGATGGTTCCCCTTCCCGCAAGATGGCCTCGGCCAGCGGTCCGTAGGTGTCCAGGTCGGGAGCCAGAATCAAGACGTCGCTCGCGGTTAGACCGGGCAGGCTGCCGAAGGCGTCGAGCAGTTCGTCGCGCAGCACTTCCACCTCGCGCCTGGCGCCATGGCAGCGATGCACGCGCACCGAGTGGTCTGGCCCGATCGGTGTGGCGGTGACCATGTCTCCAAGGTCTCCAGCGTCTCCGGGGTCACCGGGCTGTCGCGCCGCTCGGATATCGGCCTGCAGCCGGGCCAGCAGCGTGCCGGAGTTGGGTTCGGGCAACGGGATGACGTCGTACTCCTGGCCTTCCGTGACCAGTGCGTCCTCGAAACTGCGAAAGCTGTCCACGGCTTGCTTTCCCAGATGGGATAGCAGGGGGTGTCCTTCCCAGGCGAGGTCCACTTCCTGGCCCGCTCGCATCTGCGTACGCCCGGCGCGCATGTCCCCCAGGTATTCCGTCGATGGGAGCAGGGCGCGCAGGCAGACCCGGGTTCTGGTCGCCAGGGTGCGCAACAGCGGCAGCAGGGTTGGGGGCAAGGGCCCCGTGGCCAGGACTTCGAGCGTGGCGGGCAGCTCGCCATCGCCGGCATGGATGCGCGTTACGAGGTCGTGCAGGCGCGCGGCCGGATGGGGGTGCTCGGCCAGTCCCTCGCACAGCCGACGCCACAGTTCGCGCTGCCAGGCTTCATCGCCTTGGGCCGATTCCGGCAAGGTGCCCCACGCCTCGCCGCGGTCCCAGGCCGCGATCATCTCTGGCCTGAAATACAGGTACTGATCAAAGCGGTCAGCGAGTTCGCTGGCTAACGCCTGTCGGGCACGGGCATCGACGCACGCAGACTGGAGGCGTGGCGTCCATGCTTCATCGACCATCGCGCCTAGCAGCGGGATCAGTCGCCAGGCCAGCCCCAGCGGGCGCCACGACGGATGCACCGGGCTCAGACCGACCAGCTGGGCCATGCGCTCGACGAAGGAGCCGGGCAGCAGAAACGCAATGCCCATGGCCACGCCGTGGCGTCGGGCCAGCTCCGCTTTGGTGCGGTCCACCAGAGGCAGCGACGGCATCAGCACCGGTACCACCACACCGGCCGGACCACTTGGTGTGCCCAGCGAGTCCACCAGGTCGTTGAGCAGCACCGTCGCGTCCGATGCGTATTTCAGTTCCAGGGGCATCGCTGAGTGCAACGCGTGTCGCGGCCACACAAGTGGCGACAGCCGTGGGGTCCGTTGCCGGCATGCCGCCATTGCTGTTGCCGCGTCATGTCCGCCCCGTCGCCCCGGTGCCCTGTCTCGTCAGGGCCTGATGTCGAACGCCGCCATCTCGGTGGTGTTGCGCACGAACAGGGTGCCGTCCGCAATGGTGGGGACGTTCCAGGTTTTCCCGCTGAGGGCGGAGAAGCGGTCGACCTCGTCGTGCCCCTCCGGTGTGGCCCGCACCAGCACGATGTCTCCGCGCTCCGTCAGCAGCACCAGATGTCCGTCGGCAAACAGGAGCTGCCCGTACCCGTAGCGCCCGCCTTTCCACACCAACTCCCCGGTTTCAGCGTCCATGCAGGCCAGGATGTTGTCATCGAGGCCGTAGATGAATCCCTCGTGCAGCACCGAACTGCTGAACTTGTTCTTCATCCGGTTCGTCCGCCAGACCTCGCGGGCGGAGAGACCGTCGCCGGCTCCAGTCACCTCGACCATGGCCGAGCCCTGTCCGTAGCTGGCGGAGATGAACAGCCGGTTGGGGCCCACCACCACTGGCTGCGCCATGTTCGGCACGTTGGAGACGACCCAGGGGTAGTCCCAGAGCAGCGTGCCGTCCTCCACGCGCAGGCCGGCCGCGCGCTGGGCCGTCACCACCAGAATCTGACGCACGCCGGCCAGCTCGACGAGCATCGGCGCGGTGTACCCCGCCACATCGTCCAGCCCGGTCCAGAGGGTGTCGCCGGTGTCGGCGTCGTAGGCTGCCACCGAGTGTCCGGCGGGCCCGCCCGGCAGCACGATCACCATGTTGTCGACCACCAGCGGCGAGGCCGACATCGCCCACGTCAGATTGCCCGCGCCGGCATCGTCCAAGATGTTCGTGCGCCAGAGCAGGCGTCCGGTGTCGGCGGCCAGGCTGCGCAGCTCGCCTCCGGCGCCCAGCGCGAACAGGCGGCCGTCATCCCAAGTCGGGGTGGCGCGTGGGCCGTCGCCGCCCAGCGTTTCCTGGAACTGTTCGTCCCAGCCATGTGTCCACAGCTCGACCCCGCTGTCGGTGTCGTACGCGGCCACCACCTCGAGGGTGCGACGTTGTTCGATGGTGAACAGCCGTCCATCGGCGACCGCAAACGAGGCGTAGCCCCCACCAATGGGGTGCTGCCACCGCGGCGGGAGTCCGTCGTCCGGCCAGTCGGTGCTGATGGGGTGGTCGTAGCGCCCCGTGCGGGTGGCCCCACGATAGGCCGGCCAGAAGGCCTCAGGGCGCCGGTCGGCTGACACGGCTTGGCCCGCTGGCACATCCCGCCCCGCGGGCGCGCTGGCCGTCTGACCCTGCTCGGCTCGTTCGGATTCGAGGGCGTCGAAGTGCGCCTCTTCGTTGAAACGGGACAGCAGGGGGCGCATGCCGCTGCCGTCCACCTCCAGTCGCACCCCGATCACTCGCGCCACGACGACCGCGCCGACGACGGCCAGCAGGATGATGACCAGCACCCGGCCCAGCGTCGATCCCCGGTGGCTCACGCCGTCCCGCTCTGGTCCTCGAGGCGGGCTTTCATGCAGTTGAAGAACCGGTCCATCATCATCTTCGAGACGCTGCCGAGCAGGCGTTGGCCGACCCTGGCGATGGTGCCGGCCACCTGCACCGTGCCGTCGATGGAGACCGTGGTCGTGCCGGCCTCCTCCGTCAGGGTGATGCTGGTGCCCCCGTTCACCATGCCCGGCTTCCCTTTGCCGTGCACGACGAGCCGGTACGACGATGGCGGCACGAGATCGGCCATCTCGACGGTGCCCTCGTAACGGCCGGTCAGGGCCGCGATCGCCATGGTCAATGCCGCCCGGTACTTGTTCTCACCAATCGGTTCCAGCGAGTCGCAGCCGGGCACACAGGCCGCGACCGCCTCGGTGTCCAGCAGCAGATCCCAAACCTGCTGGGCCGGTGCGTCGAATGTGTAACTGCCTTTGACGTTCATGGTTCCTTCGACAATAACACTCTGAGCCCGGACATCCGTTCGCCGGGTGGATGTTGCCGCCGGGCCGGGCGATGCGCCGGCAGGTGGTTCAGGTGCGTGGCCAGCGCGTCGAGGCTGGCCAGGTTGTGAACCGGCAGGAAGTCGTCGATGTGCGGCAGGGCGGCCTGCATGCCGCGGGTCAGCGGCCGATAGAGCGGAGACCCCAGCAGCGGGTTCAGCCACACCAGTCGGTGGCAGCTTCGCTGCAATCGGGCCATCTCGGCCCCCAGACGCTCCGGGGCGCCGCGGTCCCA
>CALBET010000314.1 GCA_937888665.1 uncultured Acidobacteriota bacterium | reverse complement strand
GCCTTGCCTCGCAGGCCTGAAGGCCTGCGCCACCGCAGCAACACATCTGAGTACCCGACCCCGCGGCCCCGGGGGCTACGTTTCTACCGCGTGCGCCCGCGCCGCGTCGAGGAACGCGCCGGCGACGTGCGACACCTCGCCAGTTCGACGATAGACCAGGCGCAGGTCGCGTGGCATCCCCAGCTTGGGCACCCGCACGGCGACAAGCTGCTTGCGCGCAATTTCCGACAAGGCGCAGCGGCGCGGCAGCAGCGCCACCCCCAGCCCCATCTCGACCGCTCGCTTGATGCCGTCCAGACTCGCCAGCGAAATCTGGATGTTGATTCGCGCGTGCTGCTCTTCGAACAGACGCAGCACGCGCTCACGTCTGGGGGAATAGTCGCTATGCGCAATCACCGTCTGCCGGCCGAACTCTTCCATGGTGATCTGGCGCCGGCGAGCCAGCGGGTGTTTCGGGTGCGCCAGCATCACCAACTCGTCGACCCCCAGTCGCACCGAGAGCAGACCACGCTCGGCCGGCTCGAACGTGACGAAGCCGAAGTCGAGACTGCGATTCAAGACCTCGCCGGGAGTCTGCCGCGAGCGGACCCGTCGCATCTCGACCTGCGCGGATGGATGCGCTTTGCGAAACTGCTCCACGATCGGGAGCAGAATGTGTACGGCGGCTTCGTTGACCCCGATCATCACCCGGCCGTGCCTGAGCTCTTGCAGCTCGCGAACCGCGTTTTCGGCTTCGTCCTTCAGCCGGGTCAGTCGCTCCGCGTAGTCGAGCAGGATGGTGCCCGCTTCCGTGAGACGGCCGCTCTTCGACGACCGGTCGAACAGCCGCTCGCCCAGCTCGAGTTCGAGCCGGCGGATCGCCTGGCTCACGGCAGGCTGAGTGCGATGCAGCCGGGTCGCCGCTCGCGAAAAGCTGTGCTCGGCCGCCACGGCCTGGAACACCTCAAGCTCGTTCAATTCCATCGCGGCCGCATGATATAAGAAAATATTATTAAGTTGTAACTATTATAACCTTGACATTATACGTGACTGGCTTTGAACTAGGGGTCGACGTGGAGTACCGCACGTCACCACAAGGAGAGACACCGTGGCGGACAAGCTGATCATTTTCGACACGACCCTGCGAGACGGCGAACAGGCCCCAGGCTTTTCCATGAACACGGCGGAAAAACTGCGCCTGGCCCGCCAGCTGCAGTCGCTTGGGGTTGACGTGCTCGAGGCCGGTTTTCCCATTGCGTCCGCCGACGACGCGGAGGCTGTGCGTCTGATCGCGACGGAGATTCGAAGACCGGTGATTGCGGCGTTGGCTCGCTGTGATCGGGCCGACATCATCTGCGCGGCCGAATCGGTGAAGCCGGCCGAGCGGGCTCGTATCCATACGTTTATTGCGACCTCGGACCTGCACCTGGAACGTAAGCTGCGGATTTCGCGCGACGACTGCCTGCAGTCCATCGTCGACAACGTGTCACTCGCCCGCACGTTCACCGATGATGTCGAGTTCTCGGCCGAAGACGCGACGCGCACCGATCCGGACTTCCTGTGTCGGGTCGTGGAAACGGCGATTGCTCGCGGCGCCACCACAATCAATCTTCCGGATACGGTCGGTTACTGCACGCCGGACGAGATCGAGCAGTTCTTCGTTGATGTCATCGAACGGGTGCCGAACTCGGACAAAGCGGTGTTCAGCACGCATTGCCATGACGACTTGGGACTGGCGGTGGCGAATTCTCTGGCGTCCGTGCGGGGCGGCTGTCGCCAGATCGAGTGCACGATCAACGGCGTCGGCGAGCGGGCCGGCAACGCCTCGCTTGAAGAGATCGTCATGGTGACGAAGGTGCGGGGGGACCGAGTGCCCTACACGACCGCCATCGACGCCACCGGGCTGTTTGCCGCCAGCCAGCTGCTGTCAGAGTTGACCCACGAGCCGGTGCAGTCGAACAAAGCCATTGTGGGTCGCAACGCGTTCGCGCACGAAGCCGGTATTCACCAGGACGGCTTCATCAAAGACCGTCGCACCTACGAAATCATGCGGCCGTCCGACGTCGGCGTGGCCCAGTCGACGCTGGTGCTGGGCAAGCATTCAGGCCGGCACGCGCTCAAGCAGCGGTGCGGGTCGCTGGGCGTCGAGCTGAGCCGCCTCGAGTTGGACCGTGTCTATCGTGCGATGATTGAGTTGGCTGATCGTCAGAAGACCATTGGGGACAGCGACCTCTCGACGATCATTGCTGACATGCGGGCATCCGAATCGGTCGGCGCCGCGTAACAGGGGCCGCCCAGCCGTCCCCACGGCTTCGGCCGACGGGCAGGTCCGCCGAACCGGTACGGGCCCTTGTAGCAAGGGCCATCCCGCCTTCGCCAAGGCTCCCGGCGCGGCCCGGCCCGGACAGGCAGGCCCCGTTGTTCCCACGGTACGTCGGAAGACAGGTGAGCCGCGGGATCAGGCAGAATCTCCAGAGTAGTGAACATGCACTCGACTATCGTGTTGTTGCCTGGGGACGGCATTGGCCCGGAGGTGACCCGTGCGGCTGAGCAGGTGCTGCGCGCCGTGGGCGAGCGGTTCGGTCACACGTTCACCATCACTTCTCATCCGATCGGCGGCGCCGCGTTGCGCGCCGGCGGACCGCCGCTGCCGGACGCGACCCGCCAGGCCTGCCTGGCGGCTGACGCCGTGCTGCTCGGCGCGGTCGGTGACCCCGAGTTCGACCGCGGTTCCAGCGCGGGGCGCCCGGAAACGGCGCTGTTGCAGCTGCGCCAGACGCTCGGCGTGTTTGCGAACCTGCGGCCGGCGCGCGTGTGGCCCGGTCTGGAGGACGGCGGCGCTTTCAAACCAGAGCTGGTCACCGGCGCCGACCTGCTCATCGTGCGCGAGCTCACCGGGGGCATTTATTATGGTGAGCCGCGTGGCGTGGCGGACGACGGCCAGTCGGCTTTCAACACCATGCGCTACTCGCGGCCGGAAATCGAGCGCATCGCCGAGGTGGCCTTCAAGGCGGCCGCCGGGCGGCGTGGCCTCGTCACCTCGGTCGACAAAGCGAATGTGCTCGAGACGTCGCGGCTGTGGCGCGAGGTCGTGACGGAAGTAGGTGGTCGCTATCCCGACGTCCAGCTCACGCACCAGTACGTCGACTCGTGTGCGCTGCTCCTGGCGACCAGCCCGCTCCAGTTCGATGTGGTGCTGTCCGGGAACCTGTTCGGCGACATCCTGTCGGACGAGGCGGGCGCGGTGGTCGGTTCGCTCGGCCTGCTGCCGTCCGCGAGCCTCGGCGGGAGCGCCGGTCTGTTCGAGCCGGTCCATGGCTCGGCGCCGACCATTGCCGGACAAGATATCGCCAATCCGATCGGTGCTATTGCGTCGGTGGCCATGCTCCTGCGGCACTCGCTCGACGCCGGCCCCGAGGCGGACGCCGTGGAACAGGCGATTGGTTCGACGCTGGCGGCAGGCCATCGCACCGCCGATCTCCTGCCGCCGGGCAGCCCGGCGTCCATTGGCGGCGCCCGCATGGCCCAGGAAATCGTCGATCGCGTCATCCGCCCGTCGTAAACAGCCGGTCCGCCTCAGGCGTCTACGGTTCTGATAGAACCACGCCATCCGTCACCCCATCGTCGGAGTCAGCTTTCATGCGCACATACCGGTCCGGCGTCCTGTCCCTCGTGCTGTCACTGGTCGTGTTGTCCCCCGCGGCCGGGGCCGGCGTCGTCAGGCCAGCCACGACGCTGGGTGCGCCGCGGATGCAAGTGGCTCCAGGCGCTGGTGCCACGGAATCAGTCGCTGTCATGCCGTTCACGAACATTTCAGGACGCGAGGCCGACGACTGGATCGGTGACGGCATCGCCGAAACGGTCACGGCCGACCTCGAGTCGCAGGTCGGGTTCGCCGTCATCGCCCGCGAGCGGGTCCAACTGGCGTCTTCAAGACGAGGGCAAGCGCTCGGCGACAGCGCACTCGAGGAGCTGGGCCGTGAGCTCGGCGCTCGTTGGGTCGTGGCCGGCGGCTACCAGCGGATCGGGGACCAGCTTCGCATCACCGCGCGTCTCGTCGATACCGGGAGCGGGACCGTGGCGCGGACGTTGAAGGCGGACGGCACGCTCGACCAGATTTTCGATCTGCAAGATCAGATTGCCAGAGAGCTGACTGCGGACCTTGGGTCGACTGCCATGGCACGGGCGGCGGTACCTCGAATGTCGGCTCCGGGCGTACCGGCTGGCGAGCGTGGCGAAGGGGCCGTGCCAGTTGGGGTCCGTGTTGGCTCGGAGGGCGACGCCCGCCTGATCCCGCCGGGCGCGGCATCGGGCGGGATCATCCTGCCGGGGACCGAGCCGCCGGCTCGTGGGGCCGGCCGGCCGGGTGGCCCGGGCGGTCGCGGCGGCCGCGCTGCTTCGGACGGACCTGGATCACCGCGTGCCGCTGGTGGTCCGGGCGCACGCCCCGGTGGCACCGGTCCGGCGGCGGCTCCCCCGGCTTCCTCGTCGTCTGCCGGGCTCGGGATTCTTTCGGGTCGGCCCAGCGTGGTGGCGGGACGTGCCGACGAGGCGCCCGATATTGACGGCCGGCTCGATGACGCCATCTGGCGCAATGCGACCCGGCTCACCGAGTTCGTCCAGGAAAGCCCGCTCGAGGGTGCCCCGGCGACTGAGGACACCGAGGTCTTCATTGCCTACGACGACGACAATTTGTACTTCGGGCTGTATGCGCACTACACCGACGCCAGCATGGTTCGAGCCAACCGGGTCGACCGTGACCAGGCTGGCCGCGGCGACGACACGATTTCGATCTTTTTCGACACGTTCCTCGACCAGCAACGCGCCTATGTCTTTTCGCTCAACGGGTATGGCGTTCAAGGCGATGCGCTGGTGGACAGTGGCGGTGGCGGCGGTGGCGGCGGTGGCGG
>CALBET010000313.1 GCA_937888665.1 uncultured Acidobacteriota bacterium | reverse complement strand
CTCACGAATCGGCCGCACCAGAATAGGGCTCACGCGGTCTCCATAGGTCCCACGCCAGAGATGGGTCGACCGCCGCGTCGGGACCACAGGTTTCGACGAGCGCCGACCACGATTTTGACGGGTAACGGTAGCATGGATGACGAGCCGGTCCAAAGACGTGTAAAATCGATGCGCGCACTATGCAACTCGAAGCACCCCAAACAATTCTCATCGTGGACGACGATCCGTGCGTGACGGAGACGTTTTCACGCCTCTTGCAGCTCGAGGGGTTTACGGTGTACGGCGCGCTCAGCCCCACCAGCGGTCTTGAGCTCGCCTCCGACAAGCACCCTGACGCCATCATCCTGGACTTGCGGATGCCGATCTTGAGCGGCGTGCGCTTCCTGGAATTGCTGCGTGAGCGGCCCGCCTTGCGGAACATCCCGGTCGCGATCGTGACCGGGGACTATTTTATCGATCACGGCACGACGTCCCAGATCGAGACACTTGGCGCGTTGCTGCGGTTCAAACCCATCGGGACAGACGATCTCGTGACCCTCGCCAGAGACCTGATGGCCGCCTAGTCGGCGGGCGGCCGGCTCCGCCCGCTCTACTCTCCCCTAGCGTCCCTGGAGACCCAGAGTGAACGATCGCTTCTTACGCGCCTGTCGGCGCGAGCCGGTAGATATGACACCGGTGTGGTTCATGCGTCAGGCCGGCCGCTATATGGCCTCCTATCGAGCTATTCGCGAACACCACACGCTGCTGGACATCTGCCGAAACCCCGAACTGGCGGCCCAAGTCACGCTCCAACCGGTCGACGAGATCGAGGTCGATGCGGCCATCCTCTTTTCCGACCTCCTGCTGCCTTTGGAGCCGATGGGGATTCCGTTCGATTTCGTCAAGGGAGAAGGCCCGGTCATCGATCCGCCCGTGCGGACGGTGGCTCGAATCGACAGCTTGCGGCGGTTCGAGCCCCGAGAGTCCCTGGCGCACGTGCTGGACACCATCCGGTTGCTTCGCACGCAACTCGCCGACAGGGTGCCCCTCATCGGGTTCGCGGGGGCGCCGTTCACGCTCGCCTCCTATGCCATCGAGGGCGGCCCGTCGAGCAACTACGCGCGCACGAAGGCGCTGATGTACGGGGAACCGGACGCCTGGCACCGCTTGGCCGATACCTTCGCGACCATCGTGGCTGACTACCTTACGGCCCAGATCGAGGCCGGTGTCCAGGCCGTGCAAGTGTTCGACTCGTGGGTCGGGGCGCTGTCGGCGCGCGACTACCGCGAGTTCGTCCTGCCCCACACACAGAAGATCTTCGAAACCGTGCAACCGCTCGGGGTGCCAACGCTGCACTTCGGGACCGGGACGACGACGATTCTGTCGGAGATGCGGGAAGCCGGTGGCGACGTGATCGGGCTAGACTGGCGTATTCCGCTCGATGAGGGGTGGGCACAAGTTGGCGAGGACCGCGCGGTGCAGGGCAATCTTGACCCCACGCTGCTGCTGGGTCCGGTGGAGCGCATGCTGCGTGGGGCGCACGATGTCTTATTGCGCGCGCAGGGTCGCCCCGGCCATATTTTCAACCTTGGCCACGGGATTCTGCCGAGCACCGATCTGGAGCAGGTGCGCACGCTCGCCCGCTTCGTGCATCAGCAGACGGCCTGACCGGTCCTACGCCGTCTCCGCCTCAGGCGCCGCGGTCTTCTTTGTGGCCCTTTTGGTGGCCTTCTTGGTGGCTTTCTTCGCCGTGGCGGTCTTTGCGCCTACCGCCTTGCGCTTCCGTGCGCGCGGTCGTCCCGCCGGCGCCGGCTCGCTCGACGGCTCAAGCTTCGCCAGTCTAATCAGAAATTTTCGAGCCGTATTGTCGTCGAATTGAATCCGTATGAAGGCATCCTCGACAGCGAGAACGGACCCGAGTCCATATGTCGGCTCGTTCACCCTTGCTCCAATTTCGAAGCGCTTCATGGTTGGTCGTTCCTCTCGACGTGATGTTGGGGAGATACTATGAAAAAGTGGACAAGAAAACCCACAAAGCTAATCATATCACGACGTTATGAGAATCGTCAATGCGTGGCCGCGTCACGGCAGGGCGCCCACCTCGGCCAGGCCCGCTCGGGGACACGCCAATGGCACCCGTCCATAATATCGCAGTGATCGGCGTGCCACTGGACCTGGGGGCCGGTCGGCGCGGCGTGGACATGGGCCCGTCCGCGCTCAGAATCGCCCAGCTTGGTGGCCGCCTCGCGGCGCTCGGCCACACCGTGACCGACCGGGGAGACGTCCGCTACCCCGTGCGAGAGACCCGTCCCTCCGGTGACCCGCGCAAGAGATACATCCGCGACATCGCACGCGTGTGCCGCCAGCTGTATCGCGTCAGCGCGGCCGCTTTGGACGCTGGGTCGACGCCGGTGGTGATGGGGGGCGACCATAGTGTGTCCGCGGGGTCCGTCGCTGCGACCGCCGACGCGGCGCGGCGCCGTCGACGACCACTGGGCGTGCTCTGGGTGGACGCGCACGCGGACATGAACACGCCGTCAACCAGCACGAGCGGTAACGTGCATGGCATGCCGCTCGCGGCATTATTGGGGTCCGAACCAGCTGAACTCGCCGGTATCGGTCAGGTGAGTCCTGCCGTGCGCCCGGAGCGGGTGGCGCTGCTCGGCATACGAAGCCTCGACCCTTCGGAAAAGGCGCTGGTGCGGGACTCGGGGGTGCATGTCTTCACGATGAGCGATATCGACCGGCTCGGGCTGGCCACGGTCACCCAGCGCGCCTTGTCTCTCATCTTGCGAGGCCGGGCCGACCTGCATCTGTCGCTGGACCTCGATGCCTGCGATCCCACGATTGCGCCGGGCGTCGGCACGCCCGTGCGCGGTGGCCTCAGTTACCGCGAAGCGCACATGGTCATGGAACTGGTGGCCGACACCGGCCGTCTCCGCGCCCTCGACCTGGTCGAGATCAACCCGACGCTCGACATCCACAACACGACCGCCGAACTGGCGGTCGAGTTGGCGCTGTCCGCCCTGGGGCAGCGAATTCTGTAGCCAATCTCGCAGCCCCTCGGAGGAAACCAGCGTCTGACCGACGCGATAGGTCGCCGGATGCTATAGTCATCAGCTGTTTTCCTAATGGAGGTTCAACGGATGATTTGGTCGAGAACACGAGCCGCGGTGCTGTGCGCCGGGCTCATGACGGTAGGCTGTGGCGGTGACGATATGGCGGCACCCGAGGCCGCAGCTGAGGCTCTTGCCCCCGCCGAGGCGCCGACGCCCGCCGAAACGCTGGGCGGTGGCGTTGTCACACCGGTACACGACGGCGACGCTGGAAGCCCGCACGTGCAGGTGACCTGGGAGGTTGAGGGCGCCAATATCTCGCTCACGTACGGCCGGCCGCTGTTGCGCGGGCGTGTCGTAGGGGACACGGTCGAGCCGATGGACGGTTCGGTCTGGCGTCTTGGTGCCGATGAGGCCACCACGCTGTCGACAGACCGAGACCTGATGTTGGGCTCCGCCCACGTCCCGGCCGGCGAGTACACCTTGTGGACCGTGACCAACGGCGACACCACCGAGTTGATCGTCAACAGCGAGACAGGCCAGTGGGGCACCGCCTACGACCCGTCCAAAGACCTGGCGCGGGCCGAAATGACCGTGACCACGCTCGACACCCCAGCCGACCAGTTGACCCTGCACGTCGACAGCCGTGAACTGCGGCTCGAGTGGGGAGAGCTGGCGGCTGCCGTGCCCCTCATGGTCCACTAGATTCGGTGATGGCTCCGTGAGGGTTCGTTGACGCCCATGACCGATGGCACCCACGACGCACACACGCGCATCGCGGAACTCGAACAAGACATCGTGGAGCGTCGGAGATCTTCCCCGGACAGCAGGCGCAGCATCTCGCCGAAGTCATCGTGACCCGTTTGGCGCAGGACGGAGAGTGGGATCGGGTCTACCAGCGCCTGCGTCTCAGCGGCATGAATCTCAGCGATCTTCGCGAAGCGCGGGGCTACTGACCGCGCACCACCGCCCATCCTTCCGGGCCGCTAGCTCAGTGGTAGAGCACCTGACTTTTAATCAGGGAGTCCTGGGTTCGATCCCCAGGCGGCCCACCAATATTCCTTGTTCCTTAGGAAAAACGGAAATTTTCCATCGGCGCTTCCATTGGCTGCGACGCGGGGAGGCGCAGGGCGCGGCCGCACCGGTCGTCGTCCCCGCCACTAAATCGGACAGATGGGATTCACCGGAATGAGGGCGCGTATCTCGACCGCGAGCAGGTCCGCCACGTCCCCCGATTGGGGAAACGGAATGGGCGGCGCGGCCACGCTGCTGCCACCGAGCCAGACCCTGGTGCGCGTGCCGATGCGACGCCCGGCGCCGACGCGCCCCGCCGGGTCTGGTTCGCCGCGCATGATACCGATGAGGTCAACCTCCTGACCGCTGTAATCACGTAGTTCGTCGAGAAGTTCGCGGTCGCCGAAGACGCGGAAGCGGGCACCCACCGTCGTAACCAGATGTGAGGTCTGGGCTGACGGTTGGTCGGTCGCGGTCAACCGGATGCCGTCGACACAACCCCGGATGACGACGGTGCGCTGATTGTCGCTGGGCGTGTCCGTGTCGGCGGTGGAGGGCTGCGCGGTCGACACGCCGGCACCGATCAGCAGCGACAGAACGCCGAAGCTGAGTCGCGTGATGAACATGGAGCCGCTCTCCTGCACTGAAAGCAAACGCTGGAGTCCCCACTCTGCAACAGTTCCGGACCGATGGTCAATAGTCAGCACATCGAATAGGCGGTCGAATACTGACGGCCCGCGTGAACACCCCCGAGACGTCACCCGACGGGACGCGGGCAGCCGTCGGGTGATACGGCGCGACTATCGCTGCGAGTGGAACACGGGAGACCACGATAGTACG
>CALBET010000312.1 GCA_937888665.1 uncultured Acidobacteriota bacterium | reverse complement strand
CCGTCATCGTCATGCGCGGCCAGGTGGGCATCGGCGAGACTGTCAGCCAAGCCCAGTGCGAGCATTCTGCGGGTACCGGTGGCCGTATCCAGTCGGGCCGCTATCGAAGTGAGTTCGCCGATACCGGCTCCACTCTGGACCGAATCAGAGTATTGGCGGGCGAGGGCGTTGACGGCCTGTTTTGCGCTCATGTATTGGGCGACAGTGACATCGGGCATCGTGGTGAGTCCTTTCAGTGGTGGCGGTAGGGGTGTCGACTATAGTCTACACATGGTGTGGACTATAGTCCACACCATCCACAGTTCAACACCTTCTGACAGGAGCAAAACCGATGCTGCACTGTTCTGACCGCACCGATGCCGCCACCGACAGCGACACCGCAGTCCTGACCCGTCTGGCCGCCACGATCCATGATCGTCGGACAGTACTGGGTGTGAGCCAGCGCGAACTGGCGACCAGGGCCGGGGTCGATCGCACATTCCTCAGCGGCGTCGAGAGCGGCAAGCGCAATCCCACGATCGCCATGCTGGGCAAGCTCGCGATCGGGCTTGAGACCACCGTCGCCGCGTTGACCGCGCATCTCTGACAGGGGCCAGCGGGGGGGGCAGGGCTCGGTGCCACCGGGGTCGTCGTTGACCACACCGCGACCCATCCAGGCATTCTGTGTTTGGTCTACGCAGTTTCGTGCAGGTTACTGGGGGAGACTAGCTCCAGCCTGGTGGCACCGCAGTGCAAGACCGGCACCCAGCTATCCAGCGCCGAACAAAACCTTATGCAAGAGAACAGTTCTCGCGCTCGCTACCTCGGGCGGTAGCCGATAGACTACTCTGCGGCCAAGGAGGCGGTAGAGCTATGGCAACGAAAGGCATTGACGCCGAAGAAGTCACTCGGATAAAACTCGCGCGCACCGTCGTCGTGCGTCGGGAACGAATGGGGGTCAGCCAGAGAGAACTGGCCGTTCTCTGCGGTATCGACAGATCGTTCCTCAACGGAGTCGAACGCGGCCATCGCAGCCCGACACTGCAAGCGCTCGTCAAAATTGCTGACGGTCTCGGCACGACCGTCAGCATGTTGACGAAGGGCATTCTCAAACCGGAGGCGGGGGAAGTGTGGGACCAGGATGAATGGGATCGGACTGTGCTGGATGAGGCTGAACGGGAGGAGTCCGAGATGGGCGGAACTGAGGAAGTAGAGGCGTGAACTACGTCGGCCCTGTTTGCTTCTGAGCCTGATCGAGGCATCCACACCGAGATGGGCATGGATCACGCGGCCCCTGCTTCCACAGCCCTTGGCTGTTTACTTGGCGAAGTGCTCGGCTAGTGCCGTCAAGGTCGGTCCCCCTGGAATTGTTTGAGCTCCTTGATACGCGGCTTTCAAGCGGGACGAATCCTCTGGGCGTAGAACGTGGCCACAGACGCCTTCGACGATCCGCGAGAGGGCGACCACGTCATCCAACTCCAACAGCGCCACGGTGGAGGACAGACGGGCCACCTGTGACCCCGGTGAGAAGTTTCCAGTCATGCTCGGCATGATCACACGCAGCTACGACATGTCCGTCGTTGTGGACCGCACGCTACTGAACGAACGTAAGGCTGTGCGATGGACTGAGTTGCAGTTCGTTTAGCTTCTGGACGACCGTCGAGCGCGGCCCGCCGATGACTACAGCGAGAAGTGCGTCGCGGGCATTTCCAGGAATCCAGAATCCGTACATTTGCTCGTCTAGAGCGCAACCTGGGAGGCGTGATTTCGGGAAGCGCGTGTGGACCACCTGTGTTGTGCCGTCTGTGTACTCGTTCGCATACATGGTTTTGTCGGGAGTCCAAGGCCTGTCCGCGTCGGAGGGATTGCCCGCGTAGCTTCGCTCTGTGAGATTGCGTTCGAAGACAAGCAGCGCCGGCGTGCTTCTTCCAATGGGGTATTTCCATGCCTTGCTCGCACCTCCGCTCTCCGCGTAGAACGGTGATTGCGGTGGCACATCCAGGCCGGTTTCTAGAACATCTTCCAGCTTCTCTACTGGAAATCCTCGATTGATGCCAGACCTCCCCGGCGAGAGCCAAGGGGAATCGTGAGACGCCGTTTTGTCCGTCTGCCAGATTCCTGTGTTGGCCGATCGCGCGATGAGAATGCAGTCCGGCTTGGGGCCTCCACACTTGTCGAAGCGCAGCTGCTGTATTTGCGCCAGCCGCTCAATGTCGTTGTCGTTCATCTTTTATCTTTGGGTGTGGGTGGGCACCTGCACGTTCGTAAGGAATCCCTCGCGGCATTGTGGATGCGGAACTTGAGGCCCGGCCATGCCGTCGCCGCGAGGTAGTCCTTGCAAGACTCCCACCGCGCTTCGAGCTTGGCGCGGTGGTTCGCCACCTTCTCGTCGACCTGTTCGATGCTCAACGGCTCCGGCGGAAGCGG
>CALBET010000311.1 GCA_937888665.1 uncultured Acidobacteriota bacterium | reverse complement strand
AACCGGTTGACATCCAACTGCGCATGCCCGAGGATGAGGCTAGTTGTTCCGCCTGAGAGCGGCGGTCTCGGAGAGGCATTGGGCGGCCCCGAGACCGGGCGGGTTGGGACCCGCCGCAGTGTACCGCGCCCACGAAGGAGGTGATCCTGTGGACGATTTAACCAGTGGCTCTGCGGAGGTGGCGTCCTCGTAGGGACCTCCAGCGCATAGGTGGCGCAAGGGGGCTCCCCAAACGGGGATAACCCAACGCCACCGACGCAGAACCAGCTTGTCGGGTCCCGGTCCTTCCACAGGGCCGGGGCCTTTTTTTGACGGGGCTGCGCCCCGAACCCCACGTGGCCGCTCCGCGGGGACCCCGAGTGCCCCACGCCGCGACCACGGGGCGCGCATTATCGCGCGCCTGGCTCCCACCTTTGGCTCGGTCGCCCGGCGAACGGTCTTTCTAGTATCCCTGGAGTACTGGCAGGCGCTCGTCGTCTGGCAGCGGCTGAACGCCGAGCGTGTTCAGAGTCATCGACACCTTGCGATAGCGCGACACGATGGCGGCAATGCTCATCATCTGGCGGCTGTCGTAGGTCTCGGACAGCGCGGCCCAGGTGTCATCCGAGATGATCGTGTCGCGATACATCTCGTCGGCGGCGTCGAGAAGCAGTCGCTCGGCTGCGTTCCACCCCGGCGCATCGTTGCCCTGCGCGATCCACTCCGGCTCGAGCCCATGGTCACGGGCACGTCCGACGCTCCCCACGTGCTTGGCCCATTCGTACACCGATTGCGCGTTCCAGCCGGTTCGCAGGATCAGCAACTCGCGGTCGTGCGGCGTCATCCCCGACCGTTCCGGACTTTGCACGTAGCTGGGATTCGCGTACCACTGTGCTTCCATCTGGGGATGCTGACGCAGTGTGCGACCCACGCGGATTCCGTCGCCCTCGATCGGGTCGATCCGCGGCGTGATCAACGGCGGCTCGGCCGGCGGCACATCGATACGGTACGCGACATCGGCCGTCGGAATCAGTTCGGTGGCGCCGGCGTCCGGCTGAATGCCAAGGGTGTTGAACAGGATGGACGACGAGGTCGTTTCGCTCACCGTGACCACCGCGTCGACCAGATTGGGCAGGTCGTACATGCGGGTCAGTTCGGTCCAGGTCCGGTCGGTGACCGACGCGTTCCGGAACATCTCGTCGGCCAGATCGATCATCACCTGCTCGAACGTCGTGAAACCGTCGCCCGTGCCTTCGGCCAGCTGCCGGATCTCGACGGCGGTCAGCCCGTGGTCGCCCCGCCGGGCGTGCGCCGACCAGAGGTAGCCGTTCTGGGCGAGCCAAGCCGTGCGCAGGATCAAGATCGCACGATGCCGCGGAGACAGCGTGGAATCGTTGCTGACGTAGGTCAGCAGGGGCATGAACCGATCGGCCAGCGCCGGCACCCGGATGAGCGTGCGGAGCGCGTTGCCCGCGTTGCCGCCGGGCGCGTACTTCTGCACCAGGGCTCGTTGCTCTGCCGTCCAGTCGGCCTCCGGCAGAGGTGGCACCCGCGCCTCGGTGAGGCGGTCCATGAAGATCGGGCTCCCCGGTGGGTCGACGATGGCCCTAGCGGGCTCGATACGCAGTAGCACGCCGTCGTCCTCGTCGGTCAGGACATAGAGATATCCGTCGGGACCCTGCCGCACGTCGCGGATGCGCTGTTTGAGCTCCGTGAGCAGCGACTCACGACGAATCTCCTCACCGCGCCGGTTGAACACGATGCGCTCGATGTGGCCGGTGCGCGGCATCCGGCCTTCCATCATCGACCCAACGATGAGGTTGCCCTGCCACTCCGGAAAGTGTGGCCCGGTGTAGAACGTCAGTCCGGACGGCGCGATGGACGGCCACCACAAGACGTCGGCATCTTCAAACTCCGGACGCCACGGCGTCTCGGTGACCCGGACCCCGGAATACTCGCGGCTGTAGGAGGCCAGCGGCCAGCCGTAGTTGGCGCCCGGCTTGATGATGTTCGCCTCGTCGCCCCCCTGTGGCCCGTTCTCGGTCGCCCAGAGGTCGCCGGTCTCGGGATGCCACGCGAGCCCGAGCTGGTTGCGGTGTCCCATGGAGTAGATCTCGGGAAGATAGCCGGGATCACCCAGGAACGGGTTGTCAGAAGGGACCGTGCCATCGTCGTTCAGCCGCAGCAGTTTGCCGTAGTGGGTGCCCGGGTCTTGCGCAAAGCTGCCGGTGTCGGCGAACACATACGAACCACCGACCGTCATGAACAACTTCCCGTCTGGCGCCCAGATGAGCCGTGATGCGGCAATGCCGGTGTCGAGCCCCTGCGCCACGAAGATGTCGCGCACCTCGGTCAGGTTGCCGGCATCGAGGCGGCCGCGCGCCAGCGCCACGGTCACGCCCGGTTCGCCGTCGACCACGATCGGCTTCGAATACGTCAGGTAGACGATGCGGTCGTCGGTCGGATGCACGGCGACGTCCATCAGCCCGGCTCGGTCAGACTCGGCGGCCACCACCGGCACCCCTGGAATGTCGCGGGCCAGCAGCTGGCCGTTCCGCACGACCCGCAGGGTGCCCTTGTCGCGCTCCGTAATCAGAATGTCGCCGTTCTGGCGGAACGCCATCCCCCAGGGATGAGACAGATCGCGGACCACCGGCACCACCCGAATGCGTTGCACCTCGCCCGTGTAGAGCACCACCGGCTCGTGGGGCGGCGGCACCGGCGGAATGAAGTCGCGTCGCTGCGCCGACACGGCACCGGCGAGGAGAAGACACGACACCCCGAGAGCGATCACACGTGGGCGTGGAAGGGAATGCATGGCATCAATCTACCCGATCCGGCGGCCGGAACGCACGGACGTGATCGCCTGACGGCCGCGCAAGAATGGCTGACCGCATGGACCTCACGGCGCGGATTGGGGACTACGCGGCAAGAAACGACCCGGTCGCAAACACGTAGAACGCGACAATCGGCAGCTCCCCAAGGGCGACCCCGGCGGCGAACTTTCCCACCGGCATGCGCAGGGTGCCGGCGACGTAGCAGATGGCGTCGGTCGGCACGAACGGAAACATGGACCAACCGACCACGATCCAGAACCCTTTCTGGTTCATCTGCCGTTCGAGCCACCGCACTTGTCGTGCGTGCTTCCGCTCGAAGAAGTCGCCGAGACCAAGGAACTCGAAGAAGTAGTAGATGAGGAGGGCCGACAGCACCACTCCACCTAACGAGATGACCATCACGAACCAGGACTGGTCAGGAAACAGTAACGTGAGGACGATGATGAGCACCGAGCTCGGCAGGAGCGTGAACGGTCGGAGAATGCTGAGGACCACACAGCCCAGGAGCACCGACTGTCCCGATGCCCGAAGCGCAGCCACCACCCGTTCCGGATCGAGCAGCTCCGGTTGCAGGGCGTAGAGCAGGCTGAGCCCCGCGACCAGGACGACCCAGACCCCCAGCGCGATCAGACGGATTCTTGGTACAGATGACAGGCCGGCACCGTTCCCAGAGAGCACTGGGAATTGTAGCCGGAGCCGCGAGGATCTACCCCGTCGCGCCGGCTCGTGCCCCGAAGTAATCCACCTGTCCGTCGCGGCGCTCGACTCTCAGATGCAGGCCGACGGGGACCTCAGCCGCACCAGTCTCCGGCCCCCGGGGCAGCGCGCCGTTGTTGCAGAAACGTTCGGTCGCCAGCGCCGCGTCGAGCTGCTCCTGGGCCGGCAGTTCGAGATACACGTGGTCGTCGTCGACCTTCACCGGGAAGGTCATCAGCCCGTCGGCTCCGCCGCTGAGACACGTTCCCGTCTCGAGCGCGAAGTTCTTCTTGTGGAGCGGACAGACGGTCTTCGGGGTCCCCCGGGCGTCGCCGATGATGCCGCGTGAGAGGACGAACGCCTGCTTGTGCGGGCACATGTTCTGCGTCGCGTACCATTCTCCGCGCGCAGAGAAGTTGAACACGGCGATCTGCGTCTTGCCATACTTCACCGCGGCGCCGCCGTCGGGCGGGAAGTCGGCCACGTTGCCCACGTTGACCCACCGGGTGCCCGGCGCATCGCGCAGCGCCGCCAGCCTCGCCTCCGGTGAGCGCGTGACATCCGTGACCGGGATGATGTCCTTCTCCCAGTATTCCGGTCGTTGCTGCCCGCGCTCATCCACGAACTCGATCCCGACCTCGGTTTCGTCCGTGTTGACGAACTGCCGGAACCGCTTCCGCAATTCGGGATTGTTGACGACCTCGCGCCACTCGCATCGGTAGGTGTCGACCAGATGCGCCATGCGATCCTCGAGTTCGTCACACACACCGAGGTCGTCGTCGACGACGACCTCGCGCAGATACTCGATGCCGCCATCCATCTGCTCGAGCCAGACGGAGGTGCGGGTCAGCCGGTCCGCGGTCATGATGTAGAACATCAGGAACCGGTCGATGTATCTGAGGGCGGTCCGCTCGTCCAGGTCGCCGGCGAGCAGGTCGGCGTGTCGCGGGGTCGCGCCGCCATTGCCGCAGACATAGAGGTTGTAACCGTTCTCCGTCGCAATCAGACCGAAGTCCTTGCTCTGCGCTTCGGCACACTCGCGCACGCACCCCGACACCGCGGACTTGAGCTTGTGTGGCGCGCGGATGCCCCGATAGCGTTCCTCGACGCGGATGGCGAACTTGACGGAGTCCTGCACACCGAAACGGCACCAGGTGGTCCCCACGCAGCTCTTTACCGTGCGCAGCGCCTTGCCGTAGGCGTGCCCGCTTTCGAACCCAGCGCTGACCAGCTCTTCCCAGATATCGGGAAGCTGGTGCAGCTGGGCGCCGAACATGTCGATCCGCTGGCCACCGGTGATCTTCGTAAAGAGGCGGTACTTCTTGGCGATGGACCCCAGTGCGATCAGCTTGTCCGGCGTGATTTCGCCACCGGGCACACGGGGAATCACCGAGTACACACCGCCGCGCTGCATGTTCGCCAGGAAGCGGTCGTTCGTGTCCTGCAGCGTCTGATGGGGGTCTGCCGCGATGTTCTCGTTCCACAAGCTGGCGAAGAGCGACGAGGCGGTCGGTTTGCAGATCTCGCAGCCGTTTCCCCGGCCGTACTCGCGGATGAGCGCGTCGAAGGTCTTGATGGCTTTGACCTTCACGATGTCGAACAGTTGCTGACGGGTGTAGGCGAAGTGTTCGCAGAGATCCGTGTTGATCTCCTTCCCAGCCACCGCGAGTTCCTGCTTGAACAGGTCGGTCACCAGCGGCATGCACCCACCGCACCCGGTGCCGGCCCTCGTGAACGCCGTCAGCTCGCCGATGGCCGCGAACTCCTGGTCACGCATGGCACAGCAGATGTCGCTCTTGCTGACCGCGTTGCACGAACAGATCTGCGCCTCGCCGGGCATCTCGATCGCCCCGAAGATCGCGCCGTCATTGCTCGAGCCGACCAGCAGCGCGCCCGGCCCGGCCGGCAGCTCGGTCTCGCTCTTGACCAGCATCATGAGGCTGCCGTAGTCGGACGCGTCGCCGACCAGGATGCCGCCGAGCAACCGTGTACCATCCGCACTGAACAGCAGTTTCTTGTAGACCCCGCCGAACGGGTCCTCGTAGGTGAGTGGTTTCGGGGCGTCGGCGCCCTTGGGGTTGTCATCGGCGGTGTAGTCGCCGAAGCTGGCCACATCCACCCCCATCAGTTTCAGTTTCGTCGACAGGTCCGCCCCACTGAAGACGCGCGTCTCATCACCCGTCAGCCTGACCGCCAACACCTCGGCCATGTCGTAGCCAGGCGCGACGAGCCCGTACACCATGCCCCTGTGCAGGGCCACCTCGCCGATGGCGTGAATGTCGGGGTCGCTGGTCCGCAGGTGGTCATCCACCACCACGCCGCCCCGCTCGCCCACGTCGATCCCGCACTGCCGGGCCAGCTCGTCGCGGGGCCGGATGCCGGCCGAGACAATCACCATCCCGACGGCGAGGGTCTCGCCGCTGGTAAAGACCATCCCCTCGACCTTGCCGTTCCCCAGAATCTCCTGCGTGGCCGTGTCGACGTGTACGCGGACGCCGAGTGCTTCTATTTCTTTGATGAGCAGACGGGACCCGGCGGCATCGACCTGCCGCGGCATGAGCCGGGGCATGAACTCGATGACATGCGTGTGGAGGCCGAGGTCATACGCCGCCTTGGCCGCTTCGAGACCGAGCAACCCACCGCCGATGACCGCGGCGGCCTCGACCGTGTCGGCATAGGCGATGATGCCTTCGAGGTCTTCGATGGTCCGGTAGACGAAGACCCCTTTCTTGTCGACGCCCGGTATCGGCGGCACGAAGGGCGCTGAGCCGGTCGCGAGCACGACGATGTCGTAGGGGATCTCCCGGCCCTGCGCGGAGCGGACGACACGAGCCTCGCGGTCAATCGCGGTCGCCTTGTCGCCGATGTGCAGCTGGATCCCCTGTTGCTCATACCATGCCGCGCTGGTGAGCATGAGGTGGTCGGGGTCGCGCGTGTCGAAGAACTTCGTGAGACCGACCCGGTCGTAGGCGGCGCGAGGCTCCTCGCAGAACGTCACGACCTCGTACTGTTTGTCGCGGTCGAGTGCGGTCAATTTCTCGCAGAACCGATGACCGACCATCCCGTTACCGATGACGACAACCGTCTTGCGTCGGCTCGTCCCGTCGGCCCGGTCCAGGTCGTGGGTGCCCTGTGTCTGCGGCATGGCGGTCTTCCTCTCGATGGGCCTGACGGCCGCGGTCGCTGGACCGGGGTCGTCTCGACATCCGTGGGGCACGGCTTCAGCCTTGCCTCGCAGGCCTGAAGGCCTGCGCCACAGTTCTCAGGTTCACGGCGCACGCTTTGTAGGACGGTTGTTTCGAATAGGGATCGAACACGGCGTCGGTGAGCTGATTCGTCTCCCGGTAGTGCATCGGGACGAAGAGCTGCCCCGGCTGCACACTCCGCGTCACGAACGCGGTCGCCTCGATCTGGCCGCGTCGCGATTCGACGGTGACGCGACCGTTCTGCCTGACCCCGAGCGCTCGCGCGTCCGCGGGATTGATCTCGACATACACATCCGCTGGATACAGCTTGCGGAGCACGGCCGACGTCGCCGTCCGGGTCTGCGTGTGCCACTGCGCGGCGCTGCCACGGCCGGTCAACAGCACGAACGGATACCGGTCGGTGGGCCGCTCCGGCATCGGCCGGGGCTCTTCGAACAGAAACTTCGCCCGCCCGTCGGCGTGGTAGAAGCGCCCGTCCTCGAAGAGGCGCCGCTCGGCCGCCGAGTGCGTCTCGGGAGCGTCGGCCGGATAGGGCCACTGGATGCCGCCGTGGGCGTCGAGCATGTCGTAGTCGACGATGCCGGTGATGTCGCACGGCTGGCCGGCGGAGAGCCGCTTGAGAATCTGGAACGTCGCCTCCGGCGAGTCCCATTCGCGGAACAGGTCTCCGCAGCCCCAGTACTCGGCGACCAGCTTGAAGATCGCGAAGTCAGCCAGCGCATCGCCGGGCGCGGTCGCCACCTTCTTGATGGTGCCGATACGCCGCTCCGAATTGATGAAGGTGCCGTCCTTCTCGCCCCAGGCGGCGGCGGGCAGCACGAGGTCGGCCATCACGGCGGTGTCGGTCGACGCATACATGTCCTGGACGACCAGGAAGTCGAGCCTCCCGAGGATGTCCCGAACCTGCGCCTGATTGATCCAGGAGTGCGCCGTGTTCGTCGCGATGACCCACAGTCCTTTGATCTGTTCTTCGAGGATGCCCTTGATGATCTAGTGGTAGGCCCAGCTGGCCTGGCGAGGAATGACACCGGCGTCAATGCCGATGGCGCTGGCGACCTTGTCGCGGTGGTCGGGGTTCGCGAAGTCGTGGCCACCGAGCAGATTCGTCGTGTTGCTGAACAGCCTTGATCCCATCGCGTTGCACTGACCG
>CALBET010000310.1 GCA_937888665.1 uncultured Acidobacteriota bacterium | reverse complement strand
GGCATTGCCAAGCCAGGGTCTCGGTGCGACGCGCGACTTTCACCACGGGCTGCTAGCTTATGGATCTGGGTCTCGAGGGCAAGGTGGCAGTCGTCACGGGGTCGAGTCGCGGTCTGGGTCTGGCGAGCGCCAGGGCGCTGGTCAGCGAAGGCGTGCGGGTTTGCGTGTGTGCACGCGGCCCGGAGCGGCTCGGCGCGGCGGTGGCCGAGCTGCGGGCCCTTGCCGGGACCGAGGAGGCGGTGGTCGGGGTGGAAGCTGATCTCAGTACCGCCGACGGGGTGGCCTCCGTTATCGACCACGCGGTGGACGCGTTCGGTGGGCTCGACATCCTGGTCAACAACGTGGGGAAAGCCGGTGGGACCGGCGTGGTCGACACCACCGATGCCGACTGGCAGGCAGCGCTCGACCACACCCTGTATCCAGCGATACGCGCATCCCGGCGTGCGGTACCGCACCTCCGCCGGCGCGGTGGCGGCGTCATTATCATGATCGCGTCGATCTGGGGGCGGGAGTCGGGTGGCCGCATGACCTACAACGCGGTGAAAGCGGCGGAGATCAGTCTGGCAAAGGCGCTTGCCGGTCAGCTCGCGCAGGACAACATCCGGGTGAATAGCGTGGCTCCGGGGTCGATTTCATTTCCAGGAGGTTCCTGGGCGCAGCGCCAGGCCGCAGACCCAGAGGGGATGGCCGCGTTCATCGCACGCGAGCTTCCGTTCGGCCGGTTCGGACGCGCGGAGGAGGTTGGCGACGTCGTGACCTTCCTCGCCTCTTCCCGCGCCAGCTGGATCAGCGGGGCTTGTGTCACCGTCGACGGCTGTCAGTCGAAGTCACTGTTTTAGAACATCCGCTTTTATTTCGTCTGTTGATCGTTTTTCTTTCGCCTGCTAGGATGACCTCCATGCGGCGAGGGGCACCACGGGAGCTGGCCGGAGCACCAACCACGCCGCTCCTGTCACAGGGGCAGCGGGAAGCGGCGTTGCAAGCCGTCCTCGATGATCTGGCCCCTAGCGGGCGCGCCGGCGTCTCGTCCGAATCGTCCCTCGTTCCTGTCGCTGGCGAGATTGTCACTGCGTGGCGTCGCCTTCCGGCTGAATCCGCACAGTTCGCCGATTTTCCGGACGGGATCGACGAGCGGCTGCGGGCGGCGTTGGCCGCGGGCGGTATCACCCGCCCATACACGCATCAGGCCGACGCGATGGGACACGTGTTGGCCGGCCGCCACGTGGTCACTATCACGCCCACAGCGTCCGGCAAGACGCTGTGTTACAACGCGCCCGTCCTGAGCGGGATTCTCCAGGACCACTCGACGCGCGCGCTGTATCTCTTTCCGACCAAGGCGCTGGCCCAGGACCAGCTGGCCGAACTGCTTACGCTGACCGCGAGGCTCGAGGAGCACGTGTCGATTGGCGCCCACACCTACGATGGCGACACCCCGCAAGACGCGCGGCGTGCGGTGCGAGGGCGCGCGCATCTGGTGTTGAGCAACCCCGACATGCTGCACTCCGGCATCTTGCCGCACCACCCGCGGTGGGCGAAGCTGTTCGAGAACCTGCGCTATGTGGTCATCGACGAACTGCACGCATACCGGGGCGTCTTTGGCAGTCATCTGGCCAACATTCTCCGTCGGCTCAGGCGCGTCTGTGCGCACTACGGGTCGGCGCCGGTCTTCATCTGTTCGTCGGCCACCATTGCCAATCCCAAAGCGTTGGCGGAAGGTCTTACGGGCGAGACGGTAGAACTGGTGGAGCGCAACGGGGCGCCTCGCGGCGAGAAGATATTCGCGCTGGTCAATCCACCGGTGGTCAATCCGCAGCTCGGTATTCGCCGGTCCTATGTCGCGGAAACCCGTCGTCTGGCGACGATGTTCTTGAAGCGACGACTGCAGGTGATCGTCTTCGCGCAAACCCGGCTGATCACCGAGGTGCTCACCACCTATCTCAAGCAGGCCTGCCGGCGTCTGCCCGGAGGGGCAGACGCGATCCGGGGCTATCGGGGAGGCTATCTACCGATCCGTCGCCGCGATATCGAGCGTGGCCTGCGCGCTGGCACGGTGTCTGGCGTCGTCTCGACCAGCGCGCTCGAGCTTGGTATCGACATCGGCGCCCTCGACGTGTGCATCATGGCCGGATATCCGGGCACGATCGCGGCGACGTGGCAGCGGGCCGGTCGGGCTGGTCGGCGCAGCACGCGCTCGGCGGCGATCATGGTGGCCAGCAGCGGTCCGATTGACCAGTTCATCGTGCAACACCCGGACTATTTTTTTGAGGGATCGCCGGAGCACGCGCTCATCAATCCGGACAATCTCCAGATCCTGCTCGACCACATCAAGTGTGCGGCGTTCGAGCTGCCGTTCGCCACGGACGAACAGTTCGGCCAGGAAGATCTGCAGGCGGTGCTTGGACTGTTGCGCGAGGAGGGTTTCGTCGACCTCGTCGAGGACTCCTGGCACTGGATGCACGAGTCGTATCCCGCTGATGCCGTCAGTCTTCGCTCGGTGTCATCGGACAATTTCGTGGTCGTCGACGTGTCTGACGAGACCACGATCATCGGTGAGGTGGACTTCAGTGCCGCGACGTCGACCTTGTACGAACAGGCCATCTATCTCGTCGAGGGCACGCAGTATCAGGTGGATCGCCTGGAATTCGACCGCCGGAAGGCGTATGTCCGTCCGGTCGACAGCGACTACTACACCGACGCGATCACCTACACCAAGGTCACGGTGCTCGAGGAGTTCGACCGTATCCTCCCTCAGCGCAATGAGTCCGAAGGCGAGCTGGAGAATCGAGCGGCTGGCTGCCACGGCGAGGTGCACGTGGTCTCGCGGGTGGTCGGATTCAAGAAGATCAAGTTCTACACCAATGAGAATGTCGGGTCCGGAGAGCTCGACCTCCCCGAACAGGAGATGCATACGACCGCGTACTGGCTCCAGTTGTCCCGGGTGTTTGTCGACAGTCTGCCATTCGCGGAGGATGACCGGCGCGACGGGATCGTGGGGCTGGGGTTCGCGCTCCGGCAGGTGGCGCAGCTGTTGTTGATGTGCGCCCGGCATGACATCGGCCTGGCCATCCATGGTGAGGAAGTCCGCCTGGCGTCGGTCCGGGCGCGCACGGCGGCGCCGACGGCCGAGGAAGAAGAGCCGACCATTTTTATCTACGACAACTATCCTGGGGGCATCGGGTTCAGCGAACCGCTCTTCGGGCTGCACGACCGGCTGCTGGCTGATACGCGGGCGTTGATTGAGGGGTGTCGTTGCGAGTCGGGGTGTCCGGCGTGCGTTGGTCCGATTGGCCAAACCGGACCGCGCGCGAAGCCGGTCGCCCTGGCGCTGCTGGTTGGCCTCGTGTGATCGCGTCATGACCGATCTGAGCCGGTTGCGGGACGTGCTCCGGGGCTCGAAACGCCCCGGCACCACGCCGACTCTTGCCTCACCGACGCCATCGGTGGACCTGTCGGCGTTCGCCGCCGTGCTCGGTGGCGCACTGGAAGATGGTCCGTCAGGGCCCTGTCCGGTGGTCCGGTGGTGGTGTGGCGGTGAGGCTGGTGACGCGCCCTATGGTGACCAGCTCCGCGCGGCCTCCAGCGCCATCAGCGCCGAGGGGCTCCGACTGCTCTGTGGTCACGGGCACGAGGGTGCGCCTCCCTGGTCCGACCCTGACCCAACGGCCGGACTGGTGTTCTTCGACCTGGAGACCACCGGGCTGAGCGGAGGGTCAGGCACCGTGGCCTTCGTCGTAGGGTTCGGCTGCTTCGTGGGCGCGCGCTTCCACGTATGGCAGTTCGTGCTCCCCAGCTTCGCGAGCGAGCGTCGCCTGCTCGCCGCCGTCACTGCGGCGGTCGCACGCGCGCATACGCTGGTGACGTTCAACGGCAAGTCGTTCGACGTGCCGTTCATGGAGATGCGCTGGCTCTATCAGCGGCTCGAGACACCCCTGCCGGCGCTTCGGCATGTGGACCTGCTGCACTCAGCGCGGCGGCTCTGGGGACCGGAGACCGGTGGATTGGGCGGGCTCGAACAGCGTGTGCTGGGATTCCGCCGTGACGATGACGTGCCCGGCTTCGAGATTCCAGCCCGCTACTTCGACTATCTGCGTTCTGGCGATCCGCGGCCGTTGCGGGGCGTGCTCACGCACAATCAGCTGGACCTGGTGTCCCTCGGCGTGTTGACGGGGATGGCCTGCGACCTCGTCGACCGGGGAGCCCAGGCCACGGCAAGTGCTCGTCAGAGTGTCGGTCTCGGGCGGCTCTATGAACGTGGCGGACGGGCGACGGAGGCCCCAGCCTGCTACGAACGGGCGGTCGGGCTGACGTCGGGCGCACGTCGCACGTCTGAGTTCGACGCGGTCGCTGTGCGGGCCGAGGCGTTGTATCGGCTCGCGCTGGCGTGCCGTCGCCAGCGCCGCCATGGCGACGCGGCGAGATACTGGCAGACATTGATCGGTCTTGGGCGACGGCCCGGCGGTATGTTCGAGCGCGAGGCGCTGCGGGCGCTAGCCGTGCACCACGAGCACCGATTGAAAGACCCCGATGGGGCACTGACATTCGCGCGTCGAGCGTATGCTGTGGAGCACACAGCCGGGCGCCGACGAGACGTGCAGCGACGTCTGACGAGATTGGAGCGGCGGTTGGCCGACGAGGCTGGACTGGCGGCGAGCAGCCCGGGAGGGCCGCTCGCGCCACGCTATTCGCTGGACTAACTTGCCCGGGACGAGTCGGAGGAGTCTGACGACGTGCGCTGCTTCTCCAGCCGCTCTTTGAGCCCGGCCACTGTCTGGGCGCCGTATTTCTTCGTGAACCGCTCGACGCGTCCCTCGGTGTCGATCAGTTTTTGCTTTCCGGTGAAGAATGGATGGCAACTCGAACAGATTTCGAGCCGCACTTCCTTTTTCGTCGACCGGCTCATCCACGTTGTGCCGCAGGCACAGTGGACCTCTACCTCGTGATACTCCGGATGGATACCTTGTCTCACTGTTTGCTCCCAGTCACCTTGCGCAACTTCACATTGTAGCAGACCCGGTTGGGGAGTGGCACCGTGCGGCCCCCGCCAGCGCCAGCAAGGCCATCCAGAACGTGGGCAGGCCGTCTCCCAGTTTCGCCGACACGGGCAACACCGTGTGCCTGAGTGCCGTCTGGTGCGCCCGCAGATTCTTTGCCTGGTCTGACCGTTTGAGCCGGTCGATCTTGGTGGCCACCGCCACCACGGGCAGTTCCAGCGCCTTCAGCCAGGCCAACGCCTCCAGGTCGCTCGCCAGTCCAGGGTGCCGCGCATCGACCAGCAGGATCGCTCCGCTCGGACCAACCTGCCCTGGACGGTCCGGTGTCTCGCCCGTGTCTGGCTGAAAATACCGCTCAGTCAGCCGATCGAACCCGCTCTTGGACGATCCGCCGCGCGCGTACCCGTAGCCAGGGAGGTCGAGCAAGAGCAACTCGCCCCGGGCTCGAGCGAGCGCGAGGCGGTACACATTGAGGAGTCGAGTCGTACCGGGCGCACCGCCCGCCCGCGCGATCTTACGGCGTGCCAGCGCGTTGATCAGCGTAGATTTGCCGACGTTGGAGCGACCCACGAGGACGATCTGCGGCAGATGCGAGACCGGCAGCCGCCCCTGGAGCCCGACGCTCGTGACGAATTCAGCGGTGTGAATCTTCATCCGCCTTCGCCAAGGCTTCGGCGGACCGGGGTCCGGTCCGTGTGGGTGGGGTGCGTGTGGCTAGTGCGTGACCCGGCCATCCGTCGTCACGGCCTTGGTGTCGGTCCGGGCCGCAGCAATCGGCCGTCTCAGCGGTTCAGACAGGGCAATGTCCAGCACTTCGTCCATGGACTCAACCAGGTGCAGCTCAAGAATGTCGAGCACCGCTTTCGGAATGTCCGCGAGATCTTTCTCATTGTCCTTCGGCAGGATAATCGTCGTCACCCCGGCCCGATGGGCGCCCAGTACCTTATCTTTTACGCCGCCGATGGGCAGCACCTTGCCGCGGAGCGTGATCTCTCCGGTCATCGCCACGTCTCGGCGCGTTGGGATCTTGGCCAGGTTTGAGATCAGTGCGGTGGCCAGCGTGATGCCGGCCGACGGCCCGTCCTTTGGAATCGCCCCTTCCGGCACGTGCAGGTGTATGTCAGTGTTCACGTGAAAGTCTTCCGGCAAGCCGTATTCCACCGTTCTCGAGCGCACGAAGCTCATGGCCGCTTTCGCCGACTCCTGCATGACGTCGCCCAGCTGTCCGGTCAGGGTCAGTCGCCCTTTGCCCGGCATCAGGGTTGACTCGGTCACCAACAGTTCGCCCCCGGCTTCGGTCCACGCCAGTCCGGTCGCGATGCCGATCTCGTTCTCTTTCTCGGCCATCTGCGGGCGGTAGCGTGGCACCCCGAGATACTCGGTGATTTTCTCCGCAGTGATCGTTTCCGAGAACTGCTTGCCTTCCCGCACGACCTTGCGTGCGACCTTCCGGCAGACGGCGTGCAGCTCGCGCTCAAGGCTGCGAACCCCGGCCTCGCGCGTGTAGCGGCGGATGATCGCCTCGAACGCTTCGTCCTTGAACTGAAGCTGCTTCTTCGAGAGCCCGGTCCCCTTGACCGCTTTGGGAGACAGGAAGGTCTTGGCGATCTCGACCTTCTCCAGTTCGGTATACCCGGCCAGCTGGAGCACTTCCATCCGGTCCCGAAGGGCCTGGGGTACCGTGTGCAGCACGTTGGCCGTGCACACGAACATCACGTTCGAGAGGTCGTACTCGACATCCAGATAGTGGTCGAGGAACGTGTGGTTCTGCTCTGGGTCCAGCACTTCGAGCAGTGCGGCCGACGGGTCCCCTCGGAAGTCCATCGACATCTTGTCGACTTCGTCCAGCAGGAAGACCGGGTTCATCGTGCCGGCCTTCTTCATCATCTGAATGATCTGGCCTGGGAACGCCCCGATGTAGGTGCGCCGGTGGCCGCGGATCTCCGCCTCGTCTCGCACGCCGCCGACCGACAGCCGCACGAACTTCCGGTTCGTAGCCCTCGCGATCGACTTGGCCAGCGATGTTTTGCCCACTCCCGGCGGACCGGTCAGGGTCAGAATCGTGCTCTTGGGCTTGCGGACCAGCGTCCGGACGGCCAGGAACTCGAGAATCCGGTCTTTGATCTTCTCCAGGCCGTAGTGGTCCTGGTTCAGGATCTGCTCGGCCTTCTCCAGGTCGCGGCTCTCCCTCGACTTCTTGTGCCACGGCACCGCAATGAGCCAGTCGAGGTAATTGCGGGAGACCGTTGCTTCGGCCGACATCGGGGGCATGCCCTCCAGCCGCTTCAGCTCCAGGGTCGCTTTCTCCTCGACCTCCTTCGGCATCCGCGCCTGCTCGATCTTCTTTTTGAGCTCGTCGAGTTCGCTGCCCTTGTCTTCCTTGCGACCCAGCTCTTTCTGGATCGCCTTCATCTTCT
>CALBET010000309.1 GCA_937888665.1 uncultured Acidobacteriota bacterium | reverse complement strand
TCGATCGAATGGGGCATCGAGGCCGCCATCCGGCGAGCCAGAGCCTCTACGAACGGCACACCCGCAGTGACGCGGTCCTGGTCTTCAATGTCGAGCACTTGAACTGTCATGTCGCGATTCGCCTCCGGTGTTTGTGCGGGGTGTCCCAGCCGGGACGTTCCGCCCCGCAGGGAACCACTATCGCAATCCGAGTGCCAGCTCCGAAAAACAGTGTTAATGTCACCGACAAGTGGTCTGAGTACGCTAGTAAGTATCTGTGTATAAATGCGTTGTTGTCATGGCGCGAACCTGATGACGGACACGCCAGTCCTAGGCCGAACGCATGGAGTCGCCAATAATTTGACGCTGCGTGCGGGCAATCGCCAAAGTATTGACGACGCCAGGAGCTTCTGAAGGGTGCGGTTGAGAGAAGTGCTGACTACTTCTCTTGGCAGCGCGCTCGGATGTGCTGAGCCGCGCTGATGGCCTCGACCGCGCTGGTCACGATCTGTGAGGCACGAGAGGAGCTGGCATCGTCGGTTGACCGCGCTTCGAGCAACTCGGCATTCGCCAAGATGATTCCAAGCTGGTTGTTCAACCGATGGAAGAGTGCGCCGAGGTCGGTCGGCTGGTCCATCTGAAGTGGATCCGTTCGAAGGTGCGGGTAGGGGATCTGGCTACGCATCGCCTCAGCGGATCTATCGGTCCGCCTGGACGGCCGCAGCCTCGCTCGCTCCGGTGCCCGGTTCGCGCCACAACGTGTCGACGAAGATGCGCACCGAACCCCCGGCTGTCCGGACGTATTCCACCTTGCCGCTTGCGATCCAGTTGTAGATCGTGCGACGGCTGACGCCCACTAGCTCACAGGCTTTCATGATCGAGATTGTTTTCCTATCCACTATCATCTCTGGCGCTCGCATATGACCCGCCGCCTTGTTGTCCTCACAACACTTTCCACGTGACGCGGGCTCGAGAAGTGGTATCGGCACGGCGCTCTGATGCCATTAGCCCACCGCCTAGCCTCAACTTGACCCACCCCAGGCTGGGTGTCAAAGTATTGACGTAGATGGAGAAGGACACGCATCTACTTGTCGTGGAAGACGAGGCGGCGCTTCGAGATACCACGGCCGAACGGCTGGTCGAGCACGGCTATCAGGTTGTGGCGGTGGGCAGCGGAGAGGAGGCCGTCGCGCGACTGAGCGAATTCGCGTTCGACGTGGTGCTGACCGATCTGCGCCTTCCGGGGATAGACGGCAGGGAAGTGCTCGGCGCCGCGCTCGAGCGATACCCCGAGATCGTGGGCATCGTCATGACCGGCTTCGGCACCGTCAAAGACGCGGTCGAGGCGATCAAGTGCGGCGCGGCCGAGTTCATCACCAAACCGTTCCAGTTCGACCAGCTCCTCCACGTGCTGGCGTCGGCCCTCGAGCAGCGTCGGCTGCGTTCCGAGAACGCCTATCTGCGGTCGCAGCTGGAGGAGCGCTATCGATTCGAAGGCCTGGTGGGACGCAGCCCGCAGATGCGGGAACTGTTCGACTTGCTCGAAACCGTCGCGGCCAGTACCAGCACTGTGCTCGTCACCGGGGAAACCGGCACCGGCAAGGAGCTGGCCGCACGGGCGATACACCACAACAGCCGTCGACGCGCGCATCGGTTCGTGGCGCTGAACTGCAGCGCCGTGCCGGAGACCTTGCTGGAGGCCGAACTGTTCGGCCACGTGCGCGGGGCCTATACGGGCGCGGTGGCAAGCCGCGCCGGTCGTCTCGAAATAGCGGACCGGGGCACGCTCTTCCTCGACGAGGTCGGCACCATGAGCGTGGCACTGCAGGCCAAGCTGCTGCGGGTGCTACAGGAACGAGAGCTCGAACGTATCGGCGACACCCGCACGATCAAAATCGACGTGCGGGTCATTGCCGCCACCAACGCCGACCTGCCGCAACTGGTGAAGGAGGGTCTCTTTCGGGAAGACCTGTACTACCGGCTGAACGTCATTCCGATCAGCCTGCCGCCGCTGAGAGAGCGGCGCGAAGACATTCCGCTCCTGGTGCGGCACTTCGTCAACCGACTCTCGCAACCCCAGGTGCCTGCGCGCGAGATCACCGTCACCCAGGAAGCCATGCGTCGAATGATGGCGTATCCCTGGCCCGGCAACATTCGCCAACTCGAGAACGCCGTCGAACGCGCCCTGGCCCTCGGCGGCGACCGCACCCAGATTGATGTCGGGGATCTCCCGCCAGAACTGCAGGACCCTGCCGTGGTAGACCAGCCCGCCGCCGTCACCCTCCCAGACGGCGGACTTGACCTGCCCGCCTACATCGCGAACATCGAGCGTGGCCTGATCACACAGGCCCTGGGTGCAACCGACGGCAACAAGCAACGCGCGGCACAGCTGCTAGGACTGAAGCGGACCACGCTGGTGGAGAAAGTGCGCCGCCTCCTCTCATAGTCGCGGGTTTCACGCTGCCGCCTTTGCCAATGCCAACCCGCGCGACGAGTCCTCGATCGCGAGCGCCGCACTCGGGGAACCACTCCATTCCGGAGGCATGACGTCGGGTTTCAGCGGCGGGGGCTGGCGTCCGCTGCAAACCCTGGTTGGGCGACCCGCCCGGTGATAATCTGAACGACATGCCTCTCAAGGCTCGTGTTCACGACGGCGCTTGGTCGTTGACGAACCGACAGGTCTACCCGAAGGCACCGAGGTGCAGCTTCTAGCGCTTGATTTCAACTTGCGGCCCGGCGGCAACCCGGGTGCATCATTTTGTTAGGTCCCTGCGAGCTATCAATTCCTAAATCACGTTTTTCGTCGTCGGAGAGGTAGTCGAAATGCACAAGCGCACTTAGCTCAAGCTTCATAACCAGAGTTCGCAGGTCCGCGTCCCACTGAATCCTTGATTGTTCAGTCTTTGAAGCGTTTGTCGGCTTAGAAGTGTATATCGTGTCTCTTGCATAGTCGTGGCCGAGAAGATCCAGAACGTAAGCGAGATCATCTCGCAAAGACTCTGTCTTCCCTATAAATCCGATGCCCGCCTTCGTATAGCTGAAATACAGTTCCGAGACATAGCCAGGTCTGGCCCGGACTACGTTCCATACAAACTCATTGAAATCATCGCTCCCTAAACCATTCAGCATTGAATTCGTATGCCATCCGGCCGCCGAATTCTGGGTGCCCCAATCATTCCAGCCTCTGGCCTTCATGTACTTCCACCACGATTCATACCAGCTCAGTGGATGGCGAACAAAGCAAAAGCGAAAAAGCTGAACGGTATCTCGCCTGCGGGAACGACTAAAAAGGCGCATCCCTTTTTGTCGGGCTAAGCGAAAGACCTCGCGGAGGTGCTGGCGGCCCGAGATGTACGAACTTTCTCTCAATAGGTTTCTGTCGAAATCGGCGTGTTTGTCCCCGATAAAGCGCGAGACAAGACCATTCGCCTCAAGGACGGACGTAACCCAGCTGCCGCCAGTCTTGGGTATGTGCAAGAACTCAGATCCACAGATTAATTTTACAGCCATCAATTATTGCCTAGACGGTATGACTTCCGCTGCGTGCGAACGAGGCTGACCTCCGGCGGTATCGCGGGTTCGCCTGCGCTGGGCCAGAGCCGCCCGTTGAACTCACCGTCAACGCACGTGCGCGGGGGTCAGCCACTCCCTAGCGTGAGGCCGCCTAGTTCCGCGACGAGGGTGAGCGCCGTTTCGCTAAGTTGTGTCGACATCAGTGGGGCAAGGCTTCAGCCTTGCCTCGCAGGCCTGAAGGCCTGCGCCACGGTACGCATCGAGGCGCTGCGGTCGGTGAAACTGCAGATCTGACAAAGCAGTACTAGGGTGTCTCCGCCCAGAGACGGCAAAATGTATCCATGTATCTTTCCTTTTTTGGCCACTACACTTTGTCGTAGCATTCGCGCCTCTGTCGACTCTGGGTGTCCAACGTGACGAATCAGCTGCGGACGCGACGCCAGGACCGGTGCGTCGCGGCCGTCAGCTGCATTCGGTGGTCATGCTGGTTGTTGAGCGTGCCGGGCGCCAGATCCGCGTTCGGCCTCCCAGCGATGGTCACTACTCCGGGCTGCGTTCGATGTTTGAATTGGCGGTGGCTCCCGCGAGTTTTCGCCAGGTACCAACCGTCCGTTTCGATCTGCTTGATGATCTCACGAAGTTTCATGCCAAGCCACGTTGTCTCACGCGTAGCGTTCGTCGCGTCACCCCCGTCGCATCCACCGAGTGCCATGCTGCGGCGGGCGGTGATGCGTCGTCAAGCGCTGGCAAAGCATGACGTGACCCGCGCGAGCTGACGTCGGAGTCCTGAAATCACGCCGGCGAGCAAACGGAAGTGCCCGTTTATCGGGCGGGCGTGGTTTCGGGGAATCGGGCAACTGAGTTGTCATTTGCCAGGGTCTTTGGCATGCGCGAAGGGCGCATGGTCAGGATGCCCGTGTATTGATTGCTGTTCTTGCGCTCCGGCAAAGGCAATAAGGATCGCTCCACGCACAAGAGGCCATGAGGCGTTGTTCGGCGGGCCCAAAAGCCCTTGCGACCGACCAGGCACCACCGACGGGGCACGACTCTGTGTTTCGTCTGGGCTGGCAGGGGAAGGCTGCGACGCGGGGCTGCCCGACGGGAAGCCGTTGGAGGCAGGGCGATCGGCGTCAGTGGGTAAAACGCTCCGCAGGCAGAGGCCGAGCGGCCCTGGGTATCCACTTCCGAAGCTGTCAACCCGATAGCAACGCGCCATCCGGTACGGAACCGCGCATGGCCCGGCAGTCAGGCCGGTCGGCGAAACCAAGCCGGAGGTGCGGTTTTCCGCCCTGCCGATCGGCTTCCCGTCGGGCAGCCCCGTGGCGCAGTCCTCGGTGGCCAGAGGGAAAGAGCCCGCCCGGACCGCAGCGAGAGCTCAGCCGAACAACGGTAGCGACTCGAACGACCCTTTGAGAATAGACGCCGAGTCTTTGTAACCGAGCCACTCTTCGATCATCGTCGAGTAGACCCGGCGGAAGTCCGTGGTCATCTTCAGGTTGCCGTCATCCAGGTCCGTGAGGCTGGGGTGCTGTCCATGGAGCCCACCCTGGACGCCGCTGCCGATCACGAACATCGGGGTGGCGGTGCCGTGGTCGGTGCCGAGGCTGGCGTTCTCTTCGACCCGCCGCCCAAACTCCGTGAACATCATGATGGCGACGTCGTCAGCACGGCCGATGCGCTTCAGGTCCTCGACGAACCCACGAACCGCATCCGCGGTGTAAGTCAAAAGTCGAGCGTGCGGGTCGGCCTGATGCACGTGCGTATCAAACGAGTTGCCTTGGTAGCTCACGTAGTAGAGGCGGGTCGGCATGTCGGCGTTGATGAGCGCGGCCACCCGTTGGAGCTGCGGAGAAAGCCCGCCGATGCCGTAGTCGATGGGGCTGTTGTAGCCGGCCGCTGCCTCACGCACGAATGCGGAACTCTCCACCGCGTTCGTAGCGGTAGCAGAAAGAAAGTCGAGGGTCGGGTTGGCATCCGAGTCCGGCTTGATACTCTCGATCGCCTGCTTCTCCGCCTCTGACCCCTCACGCCGAAAGCTACGTGGGTCATTGAACACCAGCGGCTGATGGTAACGCGCTTGCACCGCCAGCGACTGACGAGTGCCGATGTTGACGATCATGTTGCCCTGGGCGTCATGGTCGTAGGCCCCGTCGGCAAGCCGTCCAAGCCATCCCAGCGGCTCGCCACCATTCGGTACGCCCGTGTGCCAGAAGCCCATCGACGAGAAGTGGGAGAGGCTGGGATTGTCATAGCCACAGCCGTGGACTACGCCCATCATCCCTTCCTTGTAGAGCCGCTCGAACCCCACCATGGACGGGTGCAACCCGAAGCCATCTTCAATCGTGATCGCCTCGGCCTCGCGGATACCGATGTTCGGCCGCACCCGGTAGTACTCGTCGTTACCGAACGGCACCACCGTGTTCAGCCCGTCGTTACCCCCCGACAGCTCCACCACCACCAGGATGCGCTCAGGGTTCGTCTCCATACTTGTACCGCGCAACGCCTCGGCCGTCAGCGCCTGGGTGGTGCGGCTCAGCAGCAACGGAAGGCCCGCCGTGACGCCCACACCGTAGAGTCCCTTGCGTAGAAAGTCCCGCCGCGAGCACCCGCAGTTCGTGAAGTGGGGAATTGTCATCGTCTTCTCTCCCAGAGTTCCTGTGTCCCGCCCTACGCCAGTTGGTATTCGGGCGCGCTCAACACCAGATACAGCAACGAGCGAAGCGCCAGCTCCTCTTGCGGGCCAGCCGCCGTCGGCAGCCGGTCGCTTCCCAGGTCGTCGCGCAACCGCTCCACCAGCACCATACGCGCGGCAGACCCCAGCGGCACCCGGAGGAACCGTCGCACAAAATGATCGACCGCGCCCTCGACCGTCGTCGCGCCGGCCTCAGCCAGCATGGCCGCCAAGTCGAGGTCAGCCGTCCGACGCGGGATGGGGTGCAGCAGGTCGTAGGCCATCACGTATCCCATGTAGCCGCCATAGCGCGTGTTGTAGTCCTCGTCGCGGTCGGCCATCTGGCTCGACTCGGAATCGCCCTCCTGAGTCGCCGCCGTGATGTTCATCCCGCGATCGATCCGTGCGCCGACCTGCGCGTAGATACCCGGCAGGGCCCGGTCCGGCGCCCAGAACCCGTCGGTATCGGGCAGCAGCACCCCACGAAACAGATTGCCCCGTTCCAGCAACAGGGCCGGCGTGATCCAGGTGCGGCCCCCTGCCCAGCCCGCCACGTTGGGCGGCGAGAACAGCGTTTGTCCCAAACCGGCCGTCAGGCGGCCGAAGTCCGGAATCGTGGGCAACTCGTTCAGCCCGAGCTTGCGGAACGTCGAGACCACCAGATGCACCGGGCTCTTGATCTGCGTCGCATACGACGCTGGGCTGTAGAAGTCGCGAGACAGAAAAATGCGCCGCAGCAGAGGCCGCAGCTCGTAGCCAGACGCGCGGAGCGTGCCGGCCAGCGCGGTGCGGGTGGCATTGTCCACGTCTTCACGGACGAAATAGCGATACAGCTTGGCGGTGATGTACTCCGCCGTCACGGGCGTATCGAGAATGATGTCGATGATGTCGTCGCCGTCGAACGCGCCGGTGCGGCCCAGGAACGTCTTTTGTCCGTCGTCGTGGGTCGCCGCGTCGAACTTGAATGCGAGCACGTCGTTGGTCCACCCGGTAAACGCGCGCGACGCCTCGCGGATGTCTGTTTCCGTATAGTTCCCAACCCCCATCGTGAACAGTTCGAGCAACTCTCGCCCGAAGTTCTCGTTGGGGTGGCCCTTCCGGTTCTCGCCGTTGTCGAGATACACCAGCATGGCCGGGTCCCTCAGAATGCCCGACAGCAGGTCGCCGAAGCTGCTGGCCGCGTTGGCGCGCAGCATCTCGTTCTGACGCAGCATCATCCGCGTATCGCGGACCTTGCCGTTGCCGGTGGCGAAGTGCCCGTGCCAGAACAGCGTGAGCTTCTCTTCGAGGGGGCGCCGCGTGACCAGCATCCGTTCCGCCCACCACACGGCGAGCCGCTGGGTCTCGATGGCATTGGACCGCAGCCCGAAGAAGAACTTGTTGACCACCGGCTGGAGCCGGCGTGACTCCCCCTCGGGCAGTATCTTCACGCCCATCGACTCGCCCGTCTCTCGGGCAATCCGCACCGCGTCCGCTCGACTCTTGGGGAACGGGTCCATCCCCGGGTCCCAGATCGGGGAGGGGTCGAAGGCCGGCGTGGCGCTATTGTCGATGGCGGCGTAGTCGACCAGTTCCTCCACGGCCTGCTCGGGGGTCATGGCGGCGAGCCGCTCGATCTCTTCCGGCGTGGCCCCAAAACCCGCGCGCTCTATCAGATGCGCGGCCTTGTCGTAATCCCACTCCGCGGCGGTGATCGGGGCGAGGTCGTTCGTCCACCCAGCCTCGCCGGCTCCAGACGCCGTGACCACCACGACGGCCAGGCCCGCGACCAGCGAGCCGCCGAGAAGCCAGGACACGGGTCGGATGAGCGCCTGGCACCAGCAGACAGAGCCAGGAGCACCCGGTTCAAAGTCGCTACGCGTCGAATGCATCGCCTTCATCGGCGGCCTCCGGTAGGAAAGGATCGGTTGTTCAATCCCCGATCATACGCCAAGCCGCGGGACTGTAGGGCGGCGCGGGGCGTGGGGGCCCCCGCGAGCGCTGGCGTGGGGCTCGGGGCGTAGCCCCGTCTAAGCTTCGTCTAAGCTAGGTCGCGGTGGACGGTGTCCGGTGCGAACGCGGGCGTACAGATTGCGACATACTCCGCGCCGCCAGGCTCAGGGCTGCTGTATCGCACCCATTCGCCGGGTGACGTCACGACCGCCTGGCCCGCCCGCACGTCGGTGATACCGGCCTCGTGCTCCACCCGCAGCATGCCGCGCAGCACCACCGTGATCTCCTCGAACTCAGGTCGCTGCCCCGGCTCGAGCCACCCCTCTGGCGACACCATCCGGGCCACGCTCACCGTGTCGTGACCGCTGTTGACCCGCCCGGCGTACTCTTCGATGCGCTTCGGAAAGTTGCCCGCCGCCTGGATGACCGTGGGGCTTTCAATCAGTCGAGGCATGCGCTTCTCCGATATCAGTCGGACCATCCAGCCTCGGCGCCACGACCCCGTCGACCTGAAAGAAGTCCGTGATGATGCCACGCAGCTCACGAATCGAGGCCGCGTGGTTAATCGCAATGCGTAGTTGTGCCCCGCAGCCGAACCCCTTGGTGTACCACGACCCCAACGCGCGCAACTTATTGATGACCCAGCGTTCACGGGTGGCGGCGCTGCGTCGCTTCGGTCCAGCCTTCAGATTCGCCTCGGCGCGGTGACGAAACCCCTGCGCTTCATCCTCGCCCTCTGACAGCAACAGGTCGATATAGCTCAGCAGGAACCGTCCGCGATCGGCGGACGGGACCTCGGACGGCGCCTCGCCGCTCCCCAGCCGGTGGGCCTGCTCGAAAATCCAGGGATTGCGCAACGCGCCGCGCCCCACCAGAACGCCGGCCACCGCCGTTTCACGCATCCGGTCCACGGCATCTTCGGGCGCCACGCAGTCGCCGCTGCCGAACACCGGGATCGACACCGATCTGGCGACCTCGTCGATGAGACCCCAGTCCGATCGGCCGGAGTAGGACTGCTTGGCCGTGCGGCCATGCACCGCCACCGCGGCCGCTCCGGCCTGCTCCATCATCCCGGCCACCGCTGGCGCGTTGACATGCTCGTCGTCCCACCCAGCCCGCATCTTCACCGTCACCGGAATGGACACGGCGGCCCTCATCGCCGCCACCACGGCCGCGGCATGTTCCGGCGTGCGCATCAAGCTGCATCCCGCCTGGTGTTTGGCAATCTTCGGCACGGGGCAGCCCATGTTGATGTCGACGATGTCGGCGCCCAGACCCTCGACGATACGGGCGGCCTCGGCCATCGTGTCGGGCGACCCCCCGAAAATCTGAATCGACACCGGGCGCTCTTCCTCCGTGTACTCGGCGAATTCGAGCGTCCGATCGATACCCCGAACGAGCCCTTCCGAGCTCACCATCTCGGTCACCACGAGCCCGCAGCCGCCCCGCCGCTTGACCAGACGGCGGAACGCCGTGTCGGTCATGCCGGCCATTGGCGCCAGCGCGAACGGCGACTCGAGCGTGACCGACCCGACTTTGACTGCCTTAGGTTCCACAACCGTATCTTAGAGTGGTTTCCGCGCGACGCGCCCGTCTGGCAAGGGCGAAGGCGCGCGACAATGCGCGCCCCGCGGCGACGGAGTGGGGCACTCGGGGTCCCCGCGTAGCCGCTGCGTGGGGTTTCGGGGCGCAGCCCCGTCTAAGAAAGACCCAGCCAGGTAGGCTGTGACCGACGCAGCAATCCGCCACACGTGGGGGTTTCCTGGCGAGGCGTTCGTCTGGCAAGGCGCAAGGAGGGAGCAGCCAGGTGGGCTGTGACCGACGAAGCAATCCGCCTTCGCCAAGGCTTCGGCGAGACCTGCCATAGCCCGGTGTTGAAACGGGCGGGCGGAGGCTGGCGCAGCCAGACGGACGCCTCGCCAGGAAACCTAGTAGGCCTTGACGTCGGCGGCATCGACTTCGACCGAGACGGCCTGGCCGATCAACTCCACCGAAAGGACGAGTCTGGCATGCGAGCCTTTTCGCACAAGGCGGCCGACCACGCCCTTGAGCGCACCGTGCACCACTTCCACCATCATGCCTTCGTGGATCATCGGGCACGGGTCGTACTGGAGTTCGGTGTCGACCAGGCGCCGGATGTTGTCGAGCTCAGCGGACGCGATCGGCGCCGGCTCGCCGTCGAACGACACGATGTTCACGACGCCCGTGCAGCGGAGAATCCCCAGCCGGTGGGCCACGTCGAACCGCGCGAAGCAGTAGCCGGGAAACAGCGGCCAGGCGATTTTCTTGCGTCGGTCTTTCCACCGACTCCATCGTGTGATGGTCGGCAGAAACGTCTCAATCTGTTTCCGTTCGAGCTGTTCGCGCACGACCTGCTCGTGGCGCGACCTCGTCCAGAGCGCGAACCAGGGAGCCGGCTCGACAGCAGCCTCGTCAGGAAGGGACACTACGGGGAGGTTCGAAAGGGGAGTCGTCACGAGGGGGCGATCTCCGGCCTCAGGCCCCACTAGCGGCCGCCCGAGCACTCACGACCGCGTTGTAAATCTGCCTCAGACCGTCGTCTTTCCAGTCGATGATGGCCGCTTCGCGCAACCTCACCAAATAGTCATTGAGTGCCTCGGCTTGCCGGCTCTCAGCGACGGAATCGACGATGCTTTCACGAATCCCGTCAAACGGAATCGCCGCGGCGTCCGTCCTCGCCTCAAGCTTCAGAATCTGATAGCCGGCTGCGGTCCGCTCGACCGCACCGATGTCGCCGATCCCGAGCTTCTCGACACGGCCGCGCACAGCCTCAGCCAGATCCGGCAGATTGATCGGCCCGATCAGGCCACCGTTCGCTTTGGAGGCCGCGCTGGACACCTCGGAAGCCACCTGGGCGAAATCTTCGCCGCCCATGACACGGGCGTGAATGGCGGCGGCCGTCGCCGCAGCGCGCTCGGCGCCGGCAATCGCGAGCGGCCCGGTGCCCTCCGGCACAGCAACCACAATCTCGCGCAGCGTGACGGTCGCGGGATTGGTGAACTCATCGAGGTGTTCGTCGTAGTACTCGCGGGCCTCGGTGCCGGTCATCACGATCCGACTGTTCACCTCCACCTGCCGCACCTGCTGAAGGAGCATCTGCTTCTCCATGGTGCCCCGCAACGTGGCCAGCGTCATCCCTTCAGTTTCCGCGAGCGCAGTGACGAGCTGGTCGTCATCGAAACCGTTTTCCACCTTGATGCCGTCGACGATCTCGTCGAACTGATCGTCGCTCAGCGTAAAGCCCAGCTCACGGCCTCGCTGGACAAGCAGGAGGTTGTCCACGATATCGGCGATGAGGTCCGGCGTCAGTTCCTGCATGATCTGCCGCAACTCGGCGTCGGGCAGCGGCTGGGCGGTGCGCTGACGCAAGGCGACGATCTGGGCCTCCTCGAGGTCGGTCTGGGTGACGAGCTCGCCATTGACCTTCACGAGGATTCGTTCGATGACGAGGGCTCCGGGCACGTTCGAAGACAGCGTGAAACCTGGCTCCGGCGGCGCCGTCTGCGCCTGTGCCACACCGGTGCCCAGGACGGCACTCACGAAGATGAATCCAAGCGCGCGTGTCTGCATACAAATCCCCCTCTCACGATTCTATCGTTTCCAAGCCGCGTAACTCCACCAGCAGGTCGCCAACCCGCGCGAGCAACTGGGCCGGCCCCTCGCGGTCCCGCTCGGCCCGCTGGAAGTCGACGCGCGAGAAGCCGGCTCTCACATCCTCGGAGCGCGCTCGGGCGGTCCACCAGGACAGGTGGCTGGATCTGGTGGTCGGTGCGCCGCGTTCTTGCAAGTCCATGGTCAATATTGACGGCGGTTTGAGCAGGACATCGGCGCGCCGCTCGACGAACCGCATCAACCGCACCGGGTCCACCAGTGTCGTGGGCCTGAACTTTAGGACGAGCAGCTGTCCGTTTCGGTCGAGAGTTTCCACACCAAGCTGGTCCGCCAGCACACGGATGCGCCCATACTCGACCAAGGTGGCCACCGACGGGGGGATTGGACCGTAGCGGTCACACACCTCGTCCAGCAAGGCGGTGAGATCGGGCTCGGCCCGGGCCGCGGCCACCCGGCGATACACACTCAGGCGCTGATTCGTGTCCGGCACATACTGCTCGTCGATCTTGACGTCGAGATTCAGGTTCACCGTCGCCCGTAGCTCGTCCTCGATGTCCTCTCCCTTGAGTTCCCGCACGGTCTGTTCGAGCAACTTGACATACAGGTCGAACCCGATCGACTCGATATGGCCGCTCTGCTCACCGCCCAGAAGGTTCCCGGCCCCGCGAATCTCGAGATCAAGCGCGGCAATGCGGAACCCACTGCCAAGATCGCTGAACTCGCGGATGGCCGAGAGCCGCTGGCGAGCCACCGGCGACAGCGACCCCTCCGGTGGCACCAGAAGGTATGCATAGGCGCGACGGTCCGAGCGCCCCACCCGCCCGCGCAGCTGGTAGAGCTGCCCGAGACCGAACCGTTCGGCGTGGTTGATGACGATGGTATTCGCGTTCGGAATGTCGAGCCCGTTTTCGATGATGGTGGTGGCCAGCAGTACGTCGTACTTGTGCTCCACGAAGTCCACCATGCAGCGCTCGAGCTGACCTTCCTGCATCTGACCGTGCGCCACGGCAATCCGCGCGTCGGGCACGAGTCTCGTGAGGAGATCACCCATGGCGTAGATGGACGCCACCCGGCTGTGCAGGAAGAACACCTGGCCGCCACGCTCCAACTCGGTGCGAATGGCGCGGGCCACGACCTGATGGTCGAAACGCACGACATTGGTTTGAATGGCCTGGCGGTCCTTGGGCGGCGTCTCGATCACCGACATGTCGCGAATACCCACGAGCGACATATTCAGCGTTCGAGGGATCGGCGTCGCCGTCATCGTCAGGACATCGACACGATGCCGCATCTGCTTGATGCGCTCCTTGTGCGCCACACCAAAGCGCTGCTCTTCATCGACGACGAGCAAACCAAGGTCGCGAAACTGGATGTCCTTCGACAGCAGTCGATGGGTGCCGACGATGATGTCCAGCTTGCCGTTCGCCAGTGCCTCCAGGGACTGCTTCTGCTCGGTCCGGCTTCGAAACCGACTGACCAGATCAATGCGAACAGGAAACGCCGCGAACCGCTCCGTCAACGTCTTGTAATGTTGGAATGCCAGGACCGTCGTCGGCGCCAGGACACCAACCTGCTTGGCGTCCATCACCGCCTTGAAGGCCGCCCGCATCGCCACTTCGGTCTTGCCATAGCCGACATCGCCGCACAGCAACCGGTCCATCGGGGTCGACCCTTCCATGTCGCGCCGGATGTCACTGATGGCGGTCTGCTGGTCGACGGTCAGGTCGTATTCGAAGGCGTCGTCAAACTCGCGGTGCCAGTGGGTGTCGGCACTGAACGCATGCCCGGGCACTGCCTTCCGTGCCGCATACAACTTCAGCAGTTCCTCGGCCATGTCCCGCATGGCCCCGCGGACCTTGGTCTTGGTCTTCGCCCACGACGTCCCGCCGAGGCGATCGAGCGTGGTCTTCGTCGACCCGGTATATTTCTGCAGCAGATCGAGATGGTGCACCGGCACGAACAACTTGTCCTGGCCGCCGTACTGCAATTCCATGAATTCGTGTTGCTCGAGCCCGACCCCAATCTGCTTCAGACCCACGAACATCGCCACGCCATGGTCCACATGCACCACGTGGTCGCCCACCTTGAGGTCACGGAAGTCGGAGAAGAACGAACGGGCCGGACCGGCGCGGCGGGCACGCACCCGTCGTTCCTCGTCGAAGATGTCCGACTCGGCGAAGAACTGCAACCCGGCGTCCGGGAGCCGGAAACCCCGGGTCAGCTGTCCGGTCGCCACGAGTAACGCTGCGCCCACGTTCTCGTCCGCCTGATCGATGGACAGCGCACGGAGGTCATAATCCGCCAACAGCTCGATCACCCGCTCGGCGCGACCCGGCGTGCCAGCCACCAGTAACGCCGTCTCGCCACGCTCGCGAATGCGCGTGATCTCGGCCGCCCAGTCGGCGAGCCGCCCGTGGAACTCGACGACCGGTTGGCACGCCACATGCCGCGCAGTGTCCGCGGTGTCCTGGTCCTCCCAGAGCTGCTCAAGCCGGGTCGCGGCGTCGAGCCACCTGTCGAGGGTCGGCCAGTCGACGAGCAGTTCGTCTGGGGACAACGCGGTGTCACCCCGCTCCTCGGCGTCGGCGAATCCCCTCGCGGCTTGCGATAGACGGGCTTCGATGACCCGCCTCGATTCCTCAGCTTCAGACAGGAAAATGCGGCCCGCTGGCAGTTGGCGCAGGTAGTCGCCGAGCCACGCGGATCGATCGGGCTCGGCCCCGTTCTGGTCCGCATCGCCTTCGAAGGTTTCCCGCAACGGCAGAATGTCGGCGCGGTCGAGCGACGCGGTCGAGCGCTGCGTGGCCGGATCGAACCGACGGAGCGACTCGAGGCTGTCGCCGGCGAACTCCGCGCGAATCGGTTGGTCGTCGCCCGCTGGGAAGAAGTCGACCACACCACCACGTACACAGAATTCGCCGTGGGCGTCGACGGGGTCTTCCGGTGTGAACCCAGCGTCAGCGAGCTGATCACACAGATCGGGTGGTTCGAGCAGCGCCCCGACGGTGAGACTGTAGCCCGCCTGGAGCAGTCGCGCGGGAGGACTCACACGGGGGAGCAGCGCCGCGGCGGCCACCACGACAACCCGGGCGGAGCCGTCGGCGAGCCCATGCAGCGCTCGTCCGCGCGCCGCCGCCACGTCGAAGTGGGGAGCCAGCCCACGGTAGGGGTCCACCTCGTGGGACGGGCACGGGATGACATGACGCCGCAGCGCCTGGTCCGATATGGCTTCCAGGCCACCGAGGAAGAAGCGAATGTCGGCGACCGCCTGCTCCACCGCGGCGTCGTTCGGCACGATGACGACCACCATGCCGTCGTGGGCCGCCGCGGCGACCGCGAACCCCTTCGCGGCCGCCGACAGACCGGACAGCGGGCGTCCGCCGCCGAAGCCGGCTCGCAAGGCTGCCCCTCTGAGCAGCGCTTGCAGCGTCAGGGATGTCGTAGCCACGGGCCCGTTGGGTCTGAGCGCCGGGGCCGGGACCTGGCCCGACCCGTGTGCGACCCTCTCACTCGGTTGGGGAATCCTCGGCGGCCGGCGTACTCGGATCGATCGCGGCCAGGGCCTGGTCGCCGGCCAGGGCTTCGGCCGAGTCACCGGTGTCCGGTTTGAAGTGCACGTTGTCGGAAAAACTCCACGCGTGTCGTGGCCGGTAAATTCCCACGTCTTTCGTTCTGGACTTCACGCGAAACGTGTACAGCAAGCGGTGATAGTCATACGAAAAGCCGTCGCGCTTGTGCGCGGCGACGTCCAGCTTGTAGGTGCCCCCAACCAGATCGAGCTGGTCGATGACGAACAAGACGGTGGCCTCACCCTGCAGCCACCGGGATGTCATCTCTTCGATATGGGTGTTGGTCCCGTAACAGCACACCCCATCGCCGCTGAAAATGCTGATCCCGAACGCGAAGTCGTCGACCTCCTGGGGAGCGTTCACCCGCATACGAATCGTCATCCGCTCGCCAGTATGAAAGACATGCGCCGGTCCGTGGTCGCCCTCCAGCGTCACCTGTTCAATCCGCACCCCGCCGGAGCCCCACCGGCCTTCCTTCGCGACGAACATGTTGTCGGGCTGCGCATCCTCGTCCGCCGACTCGGTCTCGCTCTCGGAGTCGACCTCCGCCCCAGGCTCTGGCGCCGGCTGCGGGACGTGGTCAGGCTCCGCGACGGACTCCACCGGCCCGGGGGCGACCACCTCAGGCGCGGCCGACACCGGCGTTTGCTGGGCCTTGGCGTCCTGAGCCGCGAGTAGCAGGTCTTCGGCCAGCTCCACATCGGACAGATACATCTGGACGACCCGTTTGGGGTCGCCAACAAGGCGCTTCTGTCCGGACTCGATCCACAGCGCTTCGTCACAGAAGCGCTCCACCATGGACAACCCGTGCGTGACCAGCAGAATGGTCTTGCCCCGGCGTTTGAACTCGGAGAACTTGTCGAGGCACTTCAGGCTGAAGCCCTCGTCTCCCACCGCCAGCACTTCGTCCACGAGCAGAATGTCCGGGTCGACGTTGATCGCGACGGCGAACCCGAGGCGCATGTACATCCCGGACGAGTAGGTCTTGACCGGCGCGTCGATGAAGTCTTCCATCTCCGCGAACTCGACGATCTCGTCGAAGCGATTGGTGATCTCGCGTCGCGACAACCCCAGCATGACGCCGTTGATGAAGACGTTCTCGCGACCAGAGATTTCAGGATGAAAACCGGCGCCCAGTTCTATCAGCGCGGACACCCGTCCGTTGACCCGCACCGCGCCGCTGGTCGGCTTCGTGATGCCGGCCACAAGCTTGAGGAGCGTGCTTTTCCCAGAGCCGTTGCGCCCGATGACACCGTAGGTCACGCCCTTCCGGATGGTGGCCGACACATCCTTCAGCGCGAGGAACGACTCCTCGGGACGTAGATCCCTCGCCAGGCTGCCTGTGAGCAGCGCGCTCTTGAGCGTGGCGTATCGCCGGGAGTGCCCGTGACGCCGGTACACCTTGGTAACGTGGTCGAGTTCGATCGCGGCCATGGGTCCGTGTCTACACTTCCTCCGCGAACGAGTCGCGCAGCCGGTCGAACAACCAGTATCCGAGCAAAAAGAGCACGGACCCCGCGAAGGCCAGGGCGATCAGCCATTTCCAGTGGCCGAATGGTCCCTCATAGAAAAAGATTTCCTGGTAGGAGATGGCGAGATGCGCGAATGGGTTGAGGTCCATGAACCCTTTCGCCTGTTCGGGCACGAATGACATCGGATAGATGATGGGCGACGCGAACATCCACAGCGTCAGCAGGTTGGCCAGCAGGTCCTTGATGTCGCGAAAGTGCACCGTCAGGGCGGAGAGCACCATCGCGAGACCCAGGGTCAGGATGAACTGGACCGACACCACCACAGGAAACCAGACCAACTCGGTCGGATGCAGCGGAATCGAGTAATAGAGCAGAAATCCGATAAGGATCGGCAGGCCAAACAGAAAGTGCACCATGTTCGAAATGACCGAGACCACGGGCAGAATCTCAGCCGGAAACATGACTTTCTTGATCAGGTTGCCATTGATGATGAGCGCGTTGGCCGCGTCCATCAGTGACGAGGAAAACCAGGTCCACGGCAGCAGTCCGCAGAACATGAAGACCGCATAGGGCTTGATGTTGACGTCCTCACCCCGAGGCATGATGTAGGTGAAGACGAACGAGAAGACCAGCAGGAGCAGGAGCGGATTGACAAAGGACCAGAAGTACCCGAGCACCGAACCGCGGTAACGCGCCTTCAGTTCGCGGACGACGAGGGTCTGGACGAGCGCCCGGTAGCGGAACAGCTGCCGCAGATTAGACAGCATGGACTTCGAGCACGACCACCGTCACGTTGTCGGGTCCTCCCCCGTCGTTCGCTCCCTTGATGAGGGCGTGACACACGGCGTCGAGGTCAGCATGTTGCTGCAGCACCTCGCCAATCTGGTCATTGGTAAGCACGGCGAACACACCGTCTGAGCACAGCAACAACCGATCGCCGGGTTCCAGCGGCAGTTCGCGGATGTCGACCTCCAGTTCTTCTGAGCCGGAAAGTGCACGGGTCACGATGTTGCGCCAAGGATGTGCCCGCGCCGCGCTTTCGGTGAGCGTGCCCGCCCGAATCTGCTCTTCGACCCAGGAGTGGTCGCGGGTCAACTGCTCGAGCTCTCCTCGCCGCCATCGATAGGCGCGACTGTCGCCGACGTGCGCCAGGGTCACCATCTCATCAGCGACCAGGGCCGCTACCGCCGTCGTGGCCATGCCCCGATGGTCGGGCGACGTAGCGGCCTCACCCGCGATGCGCCGGTCTGCCATCCGGAAGCCGGCCTCCAGACGGTTGGCGTTCACGCTCAGACTCGGATTGAACGGAATCGGCCAGGTCTGGTCCGGGGACACCAAGACCGTCGCTTCGGCGAAGGCCACGATGCCCTCGATGGCGGCCCGTGATGCCACCTCGCCAGCGGCATGTCCGCCCATCCCGTCGGCCACGACGAACAGCCCGAGGTCGTCGCGGACGGCCAAGCTGTCCTCATTGATCGAGCGCCGGAGGCCCTTGTCCGTCGCCGAGGCAAAAGAAACGCGCATGGGCTCCTGTGATGACGAATCGTGCCCCTCCGGGCGCAGGAAGCCGATGCGGCCTGCCCAGGCGAAAAGCCCCCGAAAGGGAGTGGGCCTACCCTCGGTTAGCGCGGGACGCGACGCGTAGCCGAATGAGTGATTTCAGCATGGCGATTCGCGCACGTTCGAAGTCCATGTCGAGCACCGGTGTGTCCAGCCGTCCCTTGGCGCGCCGTTCCGCATCCTTGGCGCGGGTGACGTCGATTTCCTCGGCCGACTCGGCGATCTGCGCCAGAATCGTCACCCGATCCGGTTGCACCTCGGCGAACCCAAACGACACGGCGACGTAGGATGTTTCCTGACCACGACGGTACCATAGCTCACCGACCTGGAGCGTGGCCAGCAGTGGGGTGTGGCCCGGCAGCACACCGAAGGACCCTTCGGCGCCTGGGATCTGCACCTCGTCGATCTGTTCGCTGACGACCGCACGCTCCGGCGTGACGATCTCAAGGGTCAGATGGTCAGGAAGAGGCATGGTTATGCCGCCTCGCTTTTCATCTTGTCCGCTTTCTCGATTGCCTCGTCGATGCTGCCCACCAGATAGAACGCCTGCTCAGGCAGCGCGTCGTGCTTGCCCTCGACGATCTCCTTGAACCCACGGATGGTGTCGGCGATCGACACATACTTGCCTTCAAGCCCGGTGAACTGCGTGGCGACGAAGAACGGTTGGGACAGGAACTTCTCGATGCGGCGTGCCCGTGACACGGCGAGCTTGTCTTCCTCCGACAGCTCGTCGATACCGAGAATGGCAATGATGTCCTGGAGGTCCTTGTAGCGCTGCAGCACCTGCTTGACCTCACGGGCCGCGTTGTAGTGTTCGTCCCCAATCACGTTCGGGTCGAGGATGGTGGACGTCGACGCCAGCGGGTCAACGGCCGGGTAGATGCCCTTCTCGACGTAGGCGCGAGACAGGTTGGTGGTGGCGTCGAGATGGGCGAAGGTCGTGGCCGGAGCCGGGTCGGTGTAATCGTCAGCCGGAACGTAGATGGCCTGCACCGAGGTGATGGAACCGTGCTTGGTTGAGGTGATCCGCTCCTGCATCGCCCCCATCTCGCTGGCCAGCGTCGGTTGATATCCGACCGCGGACGGCATGCGGCCCAGCAACGCGGAGACTTCTGATCCCGCTTGCGTGAACCGGAAGATGTTGTCGATGAAGAGGAGGACGTCCTTCCCCTCGGCGTCGCGGAAGTACTCAGCCACGGTCAGCGCGGTCAGCCCAACCCGCTGTCTGGCGCCCGGCGGTTCGGTCATCTGACCGTAAATGAGGGCCACGCGTGACTTGGCGCGGTCTTCAACGTTGATGACACCGCTGTCTCGCATCTCGTGCCAGAGGTCGTTGCCTTCACGGGTCCGTTCGCCAACACCGCCGAACACCGAGACCCCGCTGTGCTTGAGCGCAATGTTGTTGATGAGCTCCATGATGAGGACGGTCTTGCCAACGCCCGCCCCGCCAAAAAGCCCGATCTTGCCGCCCCGCACATACGGCTCGAGCAGGTCGATGACCTTGATACCGGTCTCGAACATCTGCCGGTCGGTCGACTGATCCACCAGGTCTGGAGCCGGTCGGTGAATCGACCAGCGCTCCTTGGTGACCACCGGCTGGTCGGGAAAGTCGACGGGCTCGCCCAGCACGTTGAGCACCCGCCCGAGCGTCTCCGGACCCACCGGCACCGTGATCGGCTCGCCGAGGTCGACGGCTTCGACACCCCGCTGCATGCCATCGGTGGGCTTCATGGCCACGGCGCGTACCCGGCTTTCGCCAAGATGTTGCGCAACCTCGGCAATGATGTCGATGTCGACCCCGCTCGCGCTGGTCTTGACGTGCAAGGCGTTGTAGATGGCGGGCAGGTGCCCCTGGAACTCGACATCGATGACGGGGCCGATGATCTGGACTACCTTGCCGACATTCTTATCCGCCGCTGTTTCGTTCGACATGCTCTGTGCGTCCTTCTGACTTGGAGTGTTATATCGCTTCGGCGCCGGACACGATCTCGATGATCTCGCCCGTGATTTTCGCCTGCCGCACCTTGTTCATGTACAGCGTCAGGTCGTCGATCATCTCGGTCGCGTTCTTGGTGGCCGCTTCCATCGCGGTCAACCGGGCCGCATGCTCGGCCGCGGCCGACTCGAGCAGCGCGCGGTAGAACTGGACTTCCACATGACGCGGGATCAAACTGGCGAAAATCTGGGTCGGGTCGGGTTCATAGAGATAGTCGGGCAACCGTTCGCGCGCGGCGTCGCCCATCTCACCAACGACGAGCGGTTGAATCGGCAACACCTGGTTGACCACGACCTGTTGCTGGAGCACGTTCTTGAACTCGTTGTAGATGACGTGCACCGAGTCCACCTCGCCCTCCGTGAAAGCGGTCACCGCCTCGCGGGCAATCGCCTGGGCGTGGGCGTATTTTAAATTGGCGAAAATGTTCACCAGTTCGAACCGAACATCGAACCCGCGCTTCCCGAAGAACTCGCGACCCTTCTTGCCGACCAGGCCGAGCGAGACACCAGCCCGGCCCGCGTCTGTGATCACCTCGGCCGCCCGCTTCACGATGTTCGTGTTGAAACCACCGCACAGGCCTTTGTCAGCACTGACGACGATGACCAGGGTCGGCCGTTCCGGGGCGTCGGGCCCGCGTTGGGTCAGCAGCGGGTGAACGCTCGTGTCGACCTGGCGCGCCAAGCCACCAAGCACGCGCGCCATCTGGCTGGCGAACGGCCGGGCGCCCATCATCGCGTCTTGCGCTTTGCGGAGCCTCGAGGCGGAGATCGCCTTCATCGCCTTGGTAATCTGCTGGGTCGACTTGACCGCGCGAATGCGTCTGCGAATATCGAGGAGGGATGCCACTGAGAACGCTCTCTGTTAGTGCGCCGGGGTTCTACGCGGCCGCGGTCTGGTGAGCCGCCGTGAACTGGGCGGTGAACTCTGTGAGCAGGGCTTCGATCCGACGTTTGAGGTCGTCATCAATCGTCCCTCTTGCGACCAGGTCGGTGAACAGCGCCGGCTCGCGGCCCTCCACGAACTGGTTGAGCTCGGTCTCGTAGTCGCGGGCTTGGGTTTCGGCCACGGCGTCGAGAAAGCCGTTGTTCCCGGCATACACGATGAGTACCTGCTTCTCGACCGCCAGCGGCTGGTATTGTGGCTGTTTCAGCACCTCGACCAGCCGTTTGCCACGATTGAGCTGGTCTTGTGTCGATTTGTCCAGGTCACTGGCCATCTGGGCAAACGCCGCCAGTTCACGATACTGCGCCAGGTCGAGGCGCAGGGTGCCAGCCACCTGGCGCATCGCTTTGATCTGCGCCGAGCCGCCGACCCGAGACACGGAGTTGCCAACGTTGATGGCGGGGCGCACGCCTTGGTGAAAGAGGTCCGACTCCAGGAATATCTGCCCGTCCGTAATCGAAATCACGTTGGTCGGGATATAGGCCGACAGGTCGCCGGCCTGGGTCTCGATGATCGGCAGTGCCGTGAGCGAGCCGCCGCCGAGTTCGTCATTCATCATCGCGGCCCGTTCGAGCAGCCGCGAGTGCAGGTAGAAGACGTCGCCGGGGTACGCCTCGCGGCCGGGCGGCCGGCGAAGCAGCAGCGAGATTTCGCGGTACGCCTGCGCGTGTTTCGAGAGGTCGTCATACACACACAGCGCGTGCTGCCCTTTGTCACGGAAGTACTCGCCCATGGCGCACGCCGCGTAGGGGCTGAGAAAGAGCAGCGACGCCGGGGCGGATGCGGGCGCCGCGACCACAATGGTGAATTCCATCGCGCCGGCGTCGTCGAGCGTCTTGACCACCTGCGCAATCGTCGACGCCTTCTGACCGATCGCGTTGTAGATACAAATGACGCCCGTCCCACGCTGGTTCAGGATCGTGTCGACGGCAACCGCGGTCTTGCCGGTCTGACGGTCGCCAATGATCAATTCGCGCTGACCGCGACCAATCGGGACCATCGTGTCGATCGCCTTCAGGCCGGTCTGGAGCGGTTGCCTCACCCCCTGGCGGTCAACCACGCCGGGCGCGATCTTCTCCACCGGCGATGTTTCCGTGGTCGCGATAGGCCCCTTGCCGTCGAGCGGCTGTCCCAGCGCGTTGACCACCCGGCCCAGCAGCGCCTCACCGACCGGAACCGAGATGATCTTGCCGGTGCGCTTGACGGTATCGCCTTCTTTGATTTGGGTACTCTGGCCGAGGAGCACGACGCCGACACTGTCTTCAGCGAGGTTCAACGCCAGACCGAAGATACCGTGCGGAAACTCGAGCATTTCCGTGGCCATGACATTCTCGATGCCGTGCACCTGGGCGATCCCGTCGCCGACCGAGACAACCGTGCCGACTTCGGCCACGTCCACATCGATGGTGTAGTCGCCGATCTGGTCGCGAATAATCTGCGTGATTTCTGCCGCGTTGATGGTCATCGCTACTACTTCCGTCCTGTGCGTTGAGTGTTGGTGGCCCGTCGTGGTGTTCTGGCTAGCGCTCCAACAGGGTGTGGCGGATACGTTCGAGGTTACGCGCCACGCTGGCATCGTAGACGGTGGAGCCGAGCCTGGCGACGAGGCCACCCAGCAGCGCGGTGTCGACCTCGGTGGTCATGAGTACCTGGCGACCGCTCGCTTGGGTCAGGCTTCGCTCGATGCCGGCCGTGCGCTCGGGGGACAGCGGTTGCGCCGTCGTGACCGTCGCCTGCACCACGCCGAGATGGTCCATGAGGCGCGAGCGATAGGAGTTCAGAATATCCGGCAGAAGTACGAGGCGATCTCGTTCCGCCAGCAAGATGAGCAGCTTGGCCACCGGCGGGAGGATGTCGGTCACGTGGCTGACCAGATCGGTCACGATGGCCCGTTTGCGAGGCGCTGGAATAGCGGGGTTGAGCAGCACCCGGCGGAGCGTCTCGTGTCCGTCGATCAGCGCGAGAAACCCGGCGAGATGCGATTCGACCTGTCGGAGGTCGCGATCTTGCACGCTGACGTCGAAGAGGGCGCGGGCGTAGCGCGCGGCTGCGGTGCGATTCGTCATTGGTCCAGGATGGCCGAGTGTGTGTGGCTCCTCGGTCGAGTCGTGCTCCCCCGTCGTTCCGCGTCAACTGGGCACCGCGCCCGGAACACGTGCCCGCGAGCGTCGGACTCGAAACACGGGTGCGGCTGGGCGCGAGAGGACGAGGCGGTCCCCCAATCCGAGCAGGGCAAACGGGGAACTATACCATTCGTCGAGAGCGCCCAGCAACCCGAGCAGGGCGAATCAGTCCCCCGTCAACTGCTCGAAGAGCCGCTGGAGTTCACCCTCCGAGGTAAAGGCGATCTCGATCCGTCCTTGGCGACCCTGCCGCACGATACGGACCCGCGTACCAAGTGCCACGCGGAGCCGGTCCTGTGCGGCCCGGGTGTGCACGTCCGGAGGCGGAGGGGACGGGGGCGCCGCTGGTTGGTCCGGGCGGGCCAGCTTCTTGACGAGGTCTTCCGTCTCCCGAACGGAGAGCCCCCTGGCCACCACTGCACGCGCGGCGCGTTTTTGGGCGCCGGGGTCGGGCAGGCCGAGGAGAGCACGTGCGTGACCCATGGCGAGGGCTCCGCCGGCCAGGTCGGCCTGGACCTCTGACGGGAGGCCAAGCAGGCGTACATAGTTGGCGACTGTCGCGCGATTTTTCCCGACGGCGGTCGCGACCGCCTCCTGCGTCAGGTGGTAATCGGCGGTGAGCCGCTGGTAGGCTTCCGCTTCCTCAATGGGGTTGAGATTTTCCCGTTGGAGGTTTTCGATCAGCGCGATTTCCAGCAACTTCAGCGATTTTCTGTGATTTTCAGCGTCTTTGC
>CALBET010000308.1 GCA_937888665.1 uncultured Acidobacteriota bacterium | reverse complement strand
GTGCGGCTACCATGGCCGCGTAACTCGACCGTCCACCAAACCGGGGAAGGTCACTCCCCCTGCCTCTAGAGTAGTAAGGGTCTAATGAAAATCTCGAAGTTAAGAAGTGTCCAGGTTCTGCTGTTGGGCTGTTGCGGCGTAACCTGCGCGACGGAGAACAAGTGAACAACTTCTCACGATGGCAAGTCACAACGCTCGTTGCGGCTTTCTTTGTTCTGGGTTTCGTAGTCGTGTTCGTCCCCTCGTGGCTTCGCGGCGACGCTTCAGTGGAAGAGCCGAAACCGGGTGGAGACGTTGCCATAGACGATGCTCACGTGAGCCATGTCGGAGACATCGTGCAAGCTCTCGCTGATTCTCAGAGCCGATTCTCAAACCAGAGCTCGCAAGAGCAGCAAGGCGGCGAGGGCGAAGGCGCAAGCGTACCGGATGTGAGTTCCGAACCGGCAAAGAGCGCCCCGACCGGGTGGGATGACATCCCCAAGAGCAAGCGGCGCTTTGAGGAAATTGTTGTCCATGGCCCGCTAGAGGCAACGCATCTCATGCGCAACAAGTTCTCAAACCCACGAGACACGGAGTTGTCGCCTAGCGACCAAGCTTTCCTAGCGACCTACTGTGAGGATATGAGCAAGCACCTAAAAGCACTTGAGAGTGCCAAGGGGAAATCCGTAAACGCCGATTTCGAGAAGCTCATCAAACAAGGGGCCGCGCGCCGCCACCACCTTGTGGATGCGAGGCTGAAGCTCTCAAAGAAGGAGCAAGCCAAGATTGCCCGAATCGAAAAGGACTCACTCACAAAGCTAGCGAAGGCTCTCGGCAAGACAGAAGCGGAAATCCGAGCTGACCCGACGTTCAGCGTCGTTGTCCCCTCAATCGACTTCAAAGACGACCCACTTACTTGGTCCGTTCGCAACGGGATGGTTTATTCCGCCACGCCAAGAGACCTTCCGAACGCAGACGCTGCTCTACGGGCTCAGAGGTGGGCTACGTTCGAAGTCGGCGTTGCGCTTGCCCAGTTTTTCATCACCAATGGATGCCTCCATCGTCATGAGTCAGAAGCTCTCATGAGTCGCCTGGTAAGTGAAATCGAATCAGCACTAGGTTCATAAGTAGCCAACCCCCGTTAACCCGTGGAATAGAGGAGAAGTCATGCTTGCAGGATTCGCTTGTTCATCAGCTCTCGGAAGTTTGTTGGGTTTGTTCACGCTTCTGACGTTGTCTTCCGGAGTCGACTCCGCGCTCCCGGTGCCGAATTGCACAGGCAAAGAGGCCTGTGTCCCTAGCACAACCTCACTTGGTCCTCTGGTCATAAACGCGGCCAAGGGGACAGGTCACAGAGATGGAGTCTGTGGCTGCGAAGGTGAACCCGATAACGAAGGTTGTGTCGAGACAACAGCGAGCGGCACGCTTTAGGAGTTGAAAGCGAGGCCGTCGCAGTGCGCGGGAGGTGATTAACCCTATGGGTATTAAGCGAGTATTAGTAGCTCTCGGATTACTTGGTATCCTTGTCGCTCTGCGATGCGCGGGATCCGTAAACCCATCGTCTGATGTGCCAGCTCCGCTAGGGGGCGGCACCACATCACAAGTGGGGAGAGATTCTGGTTTGGAAGCGCCCCAAGGCGTCATGCCCACAGTGCGCAACCTTGCCAGCAATCCAGGGGGCCTGGAGATGCTGTATCAAGGTGTTGTGGTGTCGGCGGTATCGCAGAGCCCCCTTGCCGCATTTGTTTCGGATGGCATAAGTGCAACTTATGCGAATGGCCTGGACGGGATGTTTGGACTCAGGACGGCCTCAATGTCTGTGACTGTTTCCGCCCGTGGATTTGTCAAGAAAACCGTGCAGTTGGACGGCGGAGCCTCCGACAGGATGATCCAAGTGGCGCTGCAGCCCACGAGTGAGTTCACTGTTCAAGTTCGAACGTCAGATGGCGAAGCTGTGTCGGAGGCGGCCGTTGTCCAACTGCAGGGCAGTTCGAAAAGGGGGGGGTGCTTTGAACGCAGGCTTGGTGTGACTGATGCTGAGGGTCGCTACACCATACGTCACCCAGGCCCCTTGCTCTTAATGGCTCGGAGCGGTGAATATGTGTCACAACCAAAGATGTGCAGTGGCAACAATGTGCTGGTTTGCGATGACTCGACATCGAGTCGAATTGCCGTTACCTGCCAGGGCGAAGGTGTCCACATTGTTTTGTTGGCCACAATGCTTGAGGCGCGTCCAGGTCTTAGGTTCCGGTATGAACTAGAGCCTTCTCAGAAGCTTTTCTTGCCTGCGGGAGATTATGCCATTGAGGTCGTAGGGTATTCCACCGTCGAGAAGGTTGGATTGGGCTTGGGGTTTGCTGGCGTGTTCAAGAACTTGCCGGCTGGAGGTTTTGCGGAAGTTCATGTTAAAAGTCGAGTAAGTGGGGTATCGGTTGTCGATGCGAGCGATCAACGTCCAGTCGCCGCGGAGTTGATATGTGAGGGCTTGTTTGACGATGGGTGGCGTGAGTTTGGTGTTCGTGTTCGTGCGGATAAGTCTGGCCAAGTTGATGTTGGTCCACTTATCGACGTCTTAGCGGGGGTGTCTCCTGGCTACAGTCGTGTGCGTGTCGAGGCTCATGGCTATCAAACGACTTACCTGGAAGGGTTGCCTCGGTCGTGGGGTAAGGTGATCGGAATAAATCCAGCGCGGGAGCTTCGGACGCTGCGGTTCATTAGGGATGGGGGGGCTTGGGAAGGGCACCTTGCCATTCGAGCGCATGCGCCGTTAGGCTTCGGGGCCTTATTGTTCGACGGGATGGCCTCTAGCGCCGGCGTCGCGATCCCAGTGCCCTTGGACCGAAAGCTTGAGATTCGCTCAGGCAGCGGGAGGTCGGCGATTGTATTGGCCGTCTTGAGCGCTGTCGATTTCGATGGGGGTGACGCCATCGAGGTGCAGCTTCCGGATTCCGCGTCAATTACAGTCACTGATGTGCCATCACACGAGAACCTCGTTGCACACGGGGCGGATGGATCGTGGCTGAGGCCGAGGTTCGAGGCAGGTCATTTTGTCTTCGAGGACCTTGACCCGGGGCGCTATAGGATCGGCGCCGAGCCCATCCTGCGAGTTGGCTTCCCGACACCTGCGGTTGTGACCGTTGATCTCAAGGCAGGCGAAGCCGCGTCGACGGATTGGAACGAGAAATGGACCCCGGTCGGCCCGCTGCAAGGGCGCGTGACCCTGGCCAATGGCGATGCAGTTTCACCGGGGCTTGTGTGGGTTCTGCCCTGGTGTGGGGACGCTCCGCGGTCAAACCCAGCATTGCTGAAACTCGCGATCCCTGTGCGCGATGGTGGCGAGTTCCAGCTTCCACGACTCCCGCATGCTGCGGATCGTTTGGCTGTCTACGGGATGGTGCGCGGCAATCCGATTCTGTTGGGGCAATCCAATGTAGAGCCCTTGATACAGGTCGATGGGAAGCGTGTCATCCTAGACCTACAGGATCATAAATCGCGTCGAGGCACGCTCATACTGGTTGCTCCGCCCGATGTGCGTGGTCGCTCGGCGGGGCAGTGGATGGTGTCGTGCTCGACTCGGCAAAAGCTCGATCTAGGTGTGTTGCCTGCGGGTTTATTGAGTGCGGTGTTGATGATTGATGGTGCAGCGCCCCGGGTGATATCTCTTGCTAGCGAAGACGTGCCGATTAAGGTGACATTCCAGAAGTAAGGTCTGCGTACATACACGGCAGAGAGAGGACTCTCCTCGGGGCAAAAGCCGGGTCGGCAAGTCAGAGCGGCATGTCATGCGACGCGCTCTTCCTTGTGTCGCGCAGAAGCTTGATGTAAGCCTGAGTCACCCGGAAGAGCGCGTCTCACGACATGCCTCTGTAGAACGTCCGCGACGCCGCGTCCACGGTGTAACCGCTCGTGCACGGACTTTGTAGCGCATCACACATCGCTCGGCATCGTCCGCATCCGCACCGCCCTTGAGCCCGATGCGTAGAGAGATTTTTTGGCGTTATTCCCCCACACCGTCAACGCGAATGGAAACGTCGGATAGCGCTGGCCCGGATTCACCTGCCGCGCCCCGCGACCTCCCAGAGCACAGAACGAGTCGCGCCCCGGGAAACTCCGACGGCTCCCTGCGCTCCGAGAATCGCCCGCATCCGGAAGGACGCATGCGAGTCCATCGTGCCGAGGTGATACTGGCCATCTGGCAACGAAGTGAAGGAGACAGACGCACCCGTTCGAGAACCAGCGAACAGCAGCAGGCCGTCGAGTGACAAGAAGACTTCTCGACAATCGTCCGGCACTCCATGGACGACAACCCGTCCGAGATCGCGAAGATCGGCCGTCACATTCGCCCCTGAACCGAATGTGCCGGCATCGATTCGCTGCAACACCGGACCGCTCGCGGTCCTGGCGCGCAGCTCGACGTCACCTCCTCGCCAGACGAAACCCAGTTCCCCGCCGTCGCGCACAACAGCAACACGTCCCGCCACCACGACAGAGATCGGCCCACGTTCGGTGAACGACTCGACGAGCGCCACCTCGATGGCAGCCCCCGGTAAGAGGCGCACCACAATGGACCGCGCCCTGCCATTGTCGAGCATGAGCACAGCCTGCCTCTCTGCCGTCAACGACTGGGCAGAGATATGGGCAGGCATGTGTTCGTCCGTGCACACCCCAATGCGGACATTCGCTGCCTCACGTCGGTTGGTAATTCCGCGCCAGAGACGACCGGCATCGAAGCAACCTCCTGCCACCTCGATGATCACCGGCGAAGACACCACGGACCATCCAACGCGCCCTACACGCTCGTCATTCTCGTATGACTCGAGCCACACCGAGGCGGAAAAGACGGGCTGGCCACTAGCCCGGTCAAGCAGCTGAATCGGCAGTGACGGCATCCTCGTGCCTTGCAAGACGACCACCCCTCCAGGACTGAGCTTCATTGTCCAGGCATCCCCAGCCGCCCGCTCGCCAGCGTCACCGGACAGGTCATACAGATAGGGGAACTGGCAACGTTCGAGGTAGTAATCCCCCGGCTCAAGTGCTGGCCGGCACCGCCCGGCGGCATCGAGTGCAAGTGATACCGGCACAGGCAAGCCCAGGTCTGTCCGCACAAGGTCGATACGCCCGGCAAGGCAATCCGGATTTTCGCTGTCGACGACGGTCACGCTCGCATCGGCTTCCGTTAGAAGGACGAGTTCGAGGTCTTCGAGTCCGACGGGCACCAGCGCCAGTCTCGACGCACCGTCCTCATTCATGGCGCGAACGACCATGCGCTGCGACGAGCCAATACTGCACACGCCACCCGCATCGGTCCGACCGATTCGATTGCGCTCGCGCAACGCACCCGCAGCTCCAGCCAGCACACCGGGCGCGGGCGCGATCAACTCTAGAGCGGCCCCCACAACAAGTAAGCCGTCGGCATCGCGGACTGTGATACGACACCTGTTTCCCGGCGAAAGCTCGATAATCGTAGCAGCTGCCGAAGAGCCGACAGGCAGCCTGCTGGGCATGTACCCATCGGCCTCAGCCAGGATCACACGGTCGCCAGGTGCACATTCGACGATGCATCTCCCCTGAATACACTGCCACGTCGTGCGCCCGTTCGTGAGAGTCGCATCGACCGGAATTCCGGACATTGCGCATCGACACAACACCTCGATCGCGCGTGCTCGTTCCAGAGAATCGATTGCAACACGCACGTCGACCGCCGCGCGATTACCAGAGTCTGATGTGCCCAAGACACGCCCGACACCCGGCGACGGAACGTCACGTGCCGCTTGCTTCTCAGCCGGCGCCGGTGCAGCTGTATCAGGCGACTTTAGCGCTAGAGCTACTAGGGCGGCCACGGCGCCCAAGATGAGAATCAAGCCCCACCGGCGCCCGCTTGCTAGCAGACTAGGCTTGGCGGGCTCAGCAACTCGCCGCTTCGCCGACATGGGATACCGTGAACGTTTGAAAGAAAAGGGCAGTGACCATCGCCCTAGGATACAGTGCCGCTTCCCATCAACTTAGGCGGCGACTTGGACATGTCAAACAACTGCCACGTCGTCCGCAGGGCGTTAAACACCCACTTCACATCCCCGCTGGTGTAGCTGTACTGCGTACCTGCCACCAACCCGTAACTCGCTGCGCTTCCACCTGTCGCATTGAATGTCATCACAGTCGTTCCGAAAGTCACGGTACCGAGGACATTCCCGCTGGAGAGGGCATAGGGCATTCAAACAGCGGCTCGGACCACCCGAACCCCACTCAGCCACTATCGCACCCCGCC
>CALBET010000307.1 GCA_937888665.1 uncultured Acidobacteriota bacterium | reverse complement strand
CGAAGCTAGGTCCGTTCCACAGTTGCTGCAGTACGCCATTGGTACCTCGTTCGGTTCAACACTCGGTCGAGCGTCGCCATGTGGGGGCGATGGTACGCGGGAGCCGGGACGAGGGGCGGGGCTCGCTACGCAGCGCGGTTCAGGGGTAGCGGGTAGAGCCACGTGGTCGAGGATCGTGCGGGCTTTGGGTCACACGGGCCGGTGCGAACCGGAGGACCGAACTAACGTGTGCGCTGGCAGTAGATCATATATGGTTTGCACCGAAGACTACAAATGTGCTCGCTCTCGAATGTGAGGTTCTATATGGCAATGACATTTATTGGCTACGTGCAGCGTGATGACGCGGCCTGGTCAGAAGCTGATTTCGCCGCGGGGCGGACTGCGGACGCCGGCGGCCCTCCTGAGTTTGCGGCAAAGATCCGCGGCCTGCCGGCCAATCTGCCGGCGACGTGCAAGATGCTTGGGGCTTGGGGCACGATCGGGAGCCCCACCGCCCTCAGCGTGATGCTGGTCGAGGCTGAGAGTTTCGCTGATCTTGCTGTCATCACCAACTACTACAGCGGCTGGTTGAGGATCGAATGGAACCCGACCGCTAGCGGTGGAATCGAACGCGACTAGCGGTCTTCTCCAGCGTACGGAGGCGGATGGGATCACCTGGCCGTAGACATCGACAAAAGGTCACACCACGCTCTTAGTCCCCTTCCTCGTGGAACAGGCTCATCGGTTCTGGGGTGAGCGTGTCGAGCGCGAGCCGGTCGCCACGCTCCCTGCGATCCTTCGCTTACGGAGCGCCGGGCAGAGACTCACACACGTCCCCGTCATGATCGCCATCAAGTCTGTGAGGATCGCTTAGCGGTCCGCCACTAGCTTCAAAGAAATCCTGAGCCTGGGTCCAACTCGCGAAGTCACCGCAATTTCGGTCAGGGCCGAACGGGTCGTAGAGCAGGAGCAACCCCGTACGCACGCCGATCGAAAGTGACGGATTGACGGGCCGACTGACGGGTGGACTGATCACACCACAGAGGTGCCCAGTCGCAGCATCTGCTGCTACATAGGCATCCTCCCTGGAATGGCGCCCGTATCCATCCCGGCTGTCGTATCGCGCGATGGCGAAGCCCCCTTCGATTAATTTCAGTCCAGCGTCGGTCGAACCAACGTCCAGATAGCGGAGGATTCGGTTATATCGATCACGATCGTCGCGAGCACCGGCCACGAGTGAGACTTGCTGATTGAGTGTGATTTGGGATAGCGCTGTTGATGCTTCCGTGAAGCCGCACTCTCCCCGTTCCGGCGTGTCGATCCCGATCACTCGGACTCGTTCCTCGGTTCCTGCAGTTGACCTGACGTCGACCGTGTCCCCATCGATGATCTTGATCACCGTCCACGCTGTCGGGCTGACGGTTGGACTGGAGGTCAGACTGGCTGCCGGGCTGGCTGCCGGGCTGGCTGTCGGGCTGGCTGCCGGGCTGGCTGTCGGGCTGGCTGCCGGACTGTCTTCGCGGAGCTGCTCTACCTCGGCGCTGTTGGACGTGCAGCCGATGGACAGCACGAGCATCGCAGCAGCAGCGAGGAGGGGGAGGAGTCGTTTCATCTCCCACATTTTATAGCCCTTAGTCCCCCTCCTCGTGGAACAGGCTTATCAACTCAGGGCTGAGACTGTCGAGCGCGATTCGGTCGAGGAGGTTGGGCCGCGAGCGGAGGGTGGGACGAGCGCCGGAACAGTTGGGAGTTATCTGCTCTTGCAGACGGGCATCTGACGCACGCCAGTCAATTATCTACAATGAGCGCGGAGTGGGACGACAGAAGAAAGGCCTAACAATGAAGTTGTTGATCGAAAAAAAATGGCGAAATGATGTGCTCTTTAAAGACATCGGAGCCAAGTTTCTCAGCGGTGAGGATGTCGACGCGCCCGAGGGCATCGAGCTGTTGTGGCGGTACCACGACTTTGCAGGGAAGCGGACCTGGGTACTCGTTGAGACGAACGAAGCAAGTGCGGTGCACTCGTGGGCCGCGGCATGGTCTGATTTCATGGATTGGTCCATGACCGCGGTCATGGGGGATGAGGAAGCTGGCGCTGTCGCGCACAAAGCCATCCATGGCTAAGTGACGGTTGACAACGGCGGAACTCTGAGCCAGATCACCCGGTTAATTTGTACCATCCCTCGATCCACTGGAAAATTGCACGTGCTTAGTCCCTCTTTTCGCGTAACAAGGCTCATCGGCTCTGGGGTAAGACTGTCGAGCGCGAGCCGGTCGAGCATGTTGGGCCGCGACCGGAGGGCTTCCAGTTCGTTGGCGTCGATACTAGGTGGCGGGCTCGGATTGGCCGACTGCCGTCATCTCAGATCTTCACGAGATTGAAACTAACCTCGTAACGGTAGAAGGAGATGGAGGGGACGGACATCAAGGCCCAGCGGAGCTTCCGATCATCTTCCAGCGCGATGATGACACCTTCCACGGTCTGATCATCCTCAGCGATCTGATCCTTCAGGTACCCCATGTAGCGCAGGACCTGTCCCACCACTACGTCGCTCGCGCGGCCGCGCTTCAGCTCGATCACCAGCAGTCGTTTGCGGTCCTTGCTCACGGCGAGAATGTCGATGATTCCCGCGTCAGTCTGGTATTGCTGTCCAATAGACTCACCATCTTCCTCGTAGATCGAGAACTCGCTGCTCAGCACCGTCTGCCCCCAGTTGGTGACAAGGAAATCCTCTAGGTGCTTCTCCAGCGCGAAGGCAATGGGGTCTTCGATCTCGGAATCGCCGCTCACGCTCAACGTCGGATGAGGTATGGCATCAGCGCCAAGCAAGCCCTCGATTTCCTCCCGGTAGTTGGAGATATTGCAGACGGTTCCGATCGAACCGGTCGAATTCCGCAGCGCCTCGCTCATTGCTGCCCGTTCGATCGTGGCGTCCAACCATTGCACCTTGCGACGATGTGGCAGCGTTTCGCCTTCTGCGTAGTAGTACTCGCCGAGGAATTCGCCGATTCGATAGGTTCCAGCACCGTCGGGACAGAGGACCAGATCGCCCTTCTGGGCACCCTTAGACACGGTCCAGAGAGCCCCACACGACATGGCCGCGCTGACCTTCGACTTGTTGGGGTGGGGTTGATCCGATTCGACGGACACTCAAGATAGGGC
>CALBET010000306.1 GCA_937888665.1 uncultured Acidobacteriota bacterium | reverse complement strand
TCCCGCCCTGGTACAGGGTCAGCGCGACCCGCGTGCCGTCGGGCGAGAACACGGGGTCTCCGGTCGCCCCCGTCTCATCCAGTCCGCTCAGCCGTCGTCCTGAACGGTCGACGACGAAGGTCTCGGAGAAGCTATCTTGCCCGCCCCCGACGTAGGCCAGGGTGCCTCCCCTCGAAATCGCAAAGTGGGCCGCGCCGGGGCCCTGCTCGAGCCGGACGTCCCGGACGACCCGAACCGGTTCTCCATGGGCGGTCAGCGTATCGACCTCGAACGGCACGGCCATGAGGGCGTTCCCGCGCCAGAACACGAGGTGCCCACTCTCGGTGTAGCGGCCCGAGGCACCACCGCGCAGCACGGTCGTGTGCTGCCCCGTCTTCAGGTCGGCCACGGCCAGTTCGGACTCGTCCCACGTCGGAGCCCCACTCCAGATGGTGAACAGGACGCCGCGGTCGCCCGGCAGGATCTGCGGCCATACATGGCCTTGCTCTCCAGTTCCCGCGTCGAGCCGGGTCAGGCCGACGGCCTCGGTCTCGCCGGGCCGGACGATGTTCAGCGGGCTGGCCCAGCTCGCGTTGAACACGAGCGTGCCGTCCTCACCCCAGCTCGCACCGAGGAAGCCCTCGGTTGCGATGAGCGGCGTGGGGCTCCCTCCCGTCAGTTCCAGTCGCTGGAGCTGACCTGCCGAGGGCGAATAGAACCCGACCGCGTTCCCGCTGGGATAGAAGAACGGAGTCATGGCGCCACGACTGCCCTCGATGGCGTGCGGCTCGAAGTCAGCCAGACTGTGGTGGATCAGCTGGCTCTCGTCCCCTAGGCCCACGGCATAGACCAGTTCTCGACCGTCGGGTGAGAGTGCCAGCGGCGTATCCACGGCCAGCGGCATGTCGCCGAGACTCCGGATGATGAAACGCGTCGGCGTCTCGCTGCCTCTGAAACGAGGCGTGAGCGACCAACCGACCAGGCCCACCAGCCCGGCCGAGAGCAGCGCGACGGCCGCCGCGAGGCCCCATCCGCGCGAGGGCGTCCGCACCGCCTCGCCGCCGGCGGCTCGGTCCGCCTGGGTCTCGAACGCCCCGTCGAGCGCCAGTCGGATCGCGGCGATGTCGCCGCCGCGTTTCCGTGGGTTCTTGTCCAGGCAGATGCGGACGACGTGGCGGATGCGGGCGTGTACCTCCGCGGGCAGCGCGTCCCAGTCGGGTTCCCGTTCGATCACTCTCGCCAACGTGGTGGAAACATCGTCGCCAGCGAACGGCTTTTGCCCGGTGAGCATCTCGTAGAGCACCGCACCGAAGGCCCAGACGTCTGCCCGTTTGTCGACCGGCTTCCCCTTCGCCTGCTCGGGAGCCATGTAGGCGGCCGTCCCGATAATCATCCCCATCTCGGTCGCCGCCGCTGTCAGCGAGATGGTGGGCGACATCGACATGTTCGGGTCGGCCGTCGCATCCGGCTGGAATGCCTTTGCCAGCCCGAAGTCCAGCACCTTGACGGTCCCGTCCTCGCGCACCTTGATGTTCGCGGGTTTCAGGTCGCGGTGGATGACCCCGGCCTCATGCGCGGCTTCCAACGCCTCGGCAATCTGCCTGGCGATGGGGAGCGCCTCGTCGACCGGGATCGGCCCCCGCTTGATGCGATCCGCCAGCGTCGGTCCCTCGACCAACTCCAAGACGAGGGCGCGCGTGTCGGCGCCCTGCTCAATGCCGTAGATGGCTGCGATGTTGGGGTGGTTGAGACTGGCGAGGACCTGCGCCTCCCGCTGGAACCGGGCGAGGCGATCCGGATCCTCAGCGAAGGCGTCCGGCAGAATCTTCAGCGCGACCTGTCGGTTGAGCGTCGTGTCGGTCGCCTGCCAGACCTGTCCCATGCCTCCCTCCCCGATGAGGGCGGTGACGTCGTAGTGGCCGATCGCCGCGCCAGGTGCGAGTCCCATTGGTCAGTCAGGGTATCGGCGGTACCGCGACGCATCGCCCCATGCCCGCTCCCCAATGAGGGCGAAGACGTCATAGTGCCCGAGGCGGGTGCCAGCGGTCAGGGCCATCGTCTGTGTTGGTGCCGTGAAGGGCCATTCTACGCCCCAGAGGCCCAGGTGAGTCGAGCAAATGGACAAAGACCAGGCCAAGGGCGGGGCGGACAGGGCGTGACGTCAGAGGGCCCAGTGGCGCTCAGCAGCCCCGCGTACAAGGCCACGTGCGCGATCGAACGCCCCGTATCTCTTTACCCGCAACCTGCGGGACCCTGACGAACGTGCGCCCCACGCCATGGAACTACGGTACGTGTTCCAGACGTTGCCCGATGACGCGCCCGAGCCGGATCGTCGCCTCTCTGACCTGATCAGCGACTATTGTGTGGCGTTTGCCACGAACGGCGATCCGAACCGGGACGGGTTGCCGGCCTGGCCCGGGTACGACGCGGACCGGCAGGCGTATCAGGTCATCGGCGCCGAGGTCACAGGGGACCGCGTTCCGCCGCGCGGAGCTCGACGCCATGGATCAGTATTTCGCCGCGACCTGGGCCGGCGCGAAGGACTGACGCATCAGCCCCGCGGATACTGCCATGACGACACGAGTCGCGCGCCACCTCATCCTTCTGGCCACGCTGGCAGCCCCGTCGGCGGCCCTCGCTCAAGTGCCTCAGTCGGGGATGCCGCGAACGCCCTGGGGCGATCCGGACCTGCACGGCATCTGGGACTACCGCACGATGACCCCGCTGCAGCGGCCATCCGACCTCGCCGACAAGGCGGTGCTGACCGCGGAGGAGGCGGCCGCCTACGAGCAAGCCGAGGTGGAGAGCCGAGCCGACTATGACGCCCTGCCCACCGTCCACGCCAAGTTCTGGCTCGACTACGGTACCGAGCTCACGGCTGACCGGCGCACGTCGCTGATCGTGGACCCGCCGAACGGGCGCGTGCCCGCTCAGACCGCCGTCGCCCAGGCGCGAGCGCGGGCACGGAACGAACGGCGGACGCGCACCCACAGCATCCGGGACCGGAGCATTACCGAACGCTGTGTCATTGGCTTCAACGCCGGTCCACCGATGAATCCCGGCGCCTACAACAACAACCTGATGCTCTTGCAGACCCCCGGCGTGGTGGTGCTCCACAACGAGATGGTCCACGAGGTGCGCGTGATCCCGTTGGATGGGCGCGACCATCTACCGGACCGCGTTCGCCAGCTGCGGGGCGATTCGCGCGGGCACTGGGAGGGGGAGACGCTGGTGGTCGACACCACCAACTACACGGACCGCACGAACTACTTTGGCTCGGGCGAGGCGCTGCGGCTGACCGAGCGGTTCACCCGAACCGACGACGCCACGCTGCGTTACGAGTACACGGTGGAAGACCCCGAGTCGTTCGTCGAACCGTGGACAGCGGCGCTGCCGATGACCAAGACCGAGGGCCCGATGTTCGAGTTCGCCTGTCACGAGGGGAACTACGGGCTGACCAACATCCTGTCCGCGGCTCGCGCCGAGGAGCGCCGAGCCGCGTCGAGCACGGACAAGAACTGAGGATCCGATGACGGCCCGCGGCGCTCGA
>CALBET010000305.1 GCA_937888665.1 uncultured Acidobacteriota bacterium | reverse complement strand
TAGGAGCCCGCCAGCTCGAGCACTTCCTGCTCGGTGCCGAACCGTGGTATCCACGTCCGAAGATCCTCTCCGCCCTGCACCAGCGAGCGAAAGAGGTACTCGCGCTCCAGTCGGTTGAGCTCGTCCACCCGCGTGGCGGCCCACTCGGAGAAGAGCCGCAGGCGTCGGCCGCTGGCTAACAGGTGGGGGTCGTTTCCCTCGTCTCGCCACACGCTCGCGGCGTCGGCCAGCTGCCGTCCTACCCTGAGGTCGTCTTCCTGCTCGACGATCCACCCGCGTAGCCGCGGCCAACCTCGAATCAGCGCTTCGTGCGCCACGTCTACCACAGTGCGCCGCTGACCGTCGGTGGACGTGCTCAACAGCCGCGCTTCAACCAGTTGTTGCACGATTGAGGTGATGTCTTCGGCGGAGCCGCCCGTCGGAATCAACTCCCCGATGACGGTCGGGCGACGCGTCGGCTCCCCGTTCCGGGGGCCACCGGTCAGGCGCAGCAAGAGACGTTTCTCCAGTTCTTGGCGCTCGCGGCTCAGACCGCTAAAAGTGCGTTCTGCTCGTCGGGCGAGAGCCCCCTCGATCCCACCGATCTCCCGATACGCCGCACGGGTGAGCTGTGTGCCCTGACGATGACGCCACAGCTCGAGGAGCGCGTGCTGAAGCAGGGGCAATGAGCCGGGCTCTGCCTTGACCACATCGACCAGTTCGTCGACCAGACCATCTTCAAAGGTCAACCCGACGAGATCGGCGGGTCGTCGTATCGCCTGCGCCACCTGTGCCGGTCGCATCGGGCTGACCAGCATCTGGCTCTCGGTGAGCAGGGCGGCCAGATCGGGGTAGGCGGAGCAGCGGTCGTAGAAATCGGCCCGCAGCGTCAGGACGACGATCGCGACACCATCATCGATGGAGGCGGCATAGACGAGGTTGTCGATGAAGGCTGTCCGCTGAACCGGGTCCTCACACAGGGAAAACGCCTCTTCGAACTGGTCGACGATGAACACGAAGCGGCGAGGGCGGACCTGCGGCCCGAGCGCCAGGCGTGCTCCCAGATGCAGCTGTCGACGATCCCCGGCCAACGAGTCGATCAGCTGACCCACGTTGGCGGCGGTTGCCGGCTTCCCCCCGCCTTGTTCCGTGCCCTGGAGAATCGTGAAGGCCAGGGCTTCCAGCGGACGAGCACCCGGGGTCAGGACCCCGTAGAGCCAACGATCGCTCGCATCCAGCACCCCTTTGCGCAGCAACGGCAGCAACCCGGCCCGCACCAGGGACGACTTGCCGCTCCCCGACGGCCCGACGACGGCGAGGAAGCGCCCCGTCCGCAACAGCCCTGCGAGCCGGTCGACCGCCTCCTCGCGGCCGAAGAAGAAGCGCTCGTGGTGCTCGTCAAAGACCTGCAGACCCCGGTACGGACAGGTTGCGTCATCCGGCGCATGTCCCAGTCGGGGCCCCGGGCGCACACCTCGCACCCCGGCCACCAGACGCTGAAACGCGATGGGCTCGTCGAGATCGTCGAACTCCACCCAGGTCGCGTTCGTCAGCAGTTCCGGCAACGCCGCCCGTTGTTCCTTGGTCACGCCGGGAAGAAGGACCAGGATGACCGGAAAGTCCTGCCCTTCGACCCGCCGCCTGGTGGCGAGTCGCATCTCTTCGTTCTGCCAGGGCCCGAGGCCGGCGCGGCCAACGAAGATGGCGTAGGACGCGGAGCCTCTCAGCCCCTGCTCGATTCCGGTCTGAAACTCCCGTCCGGGCACCAGGTCCCACTTGGCAAAAAACGGACGCAGGCCTTCTTGCTCCCGCAGTCGCCGAGCAATGACACTCACCGCCTGCTCGTGCTCGCCGTTGTAACTCAGGAATACGTCGTAGGTCGGCATCGACTTGTCGCCTGGCGAGACACAGAGGTATCACAGCCCTGTCTCATTGTCCTCCGGGCACAGACGGCTGGCGATCGGGGCGAGGCCACGCTTCAAGAGACGATTGATGGCCAGGCCGGTCTTCAGATAGCGCGAGTGACGCTCCTCTTTCACCAGGCTCCACTGCGTGCCCTTCGGTATCGACTCTAGGTCGACGTGATTCGCTCTCGCGAGATTGCGTCCCCACTCTTGAGAATCGTTACCGTTCGTGTGCCAGGGCTTCGAAGAACCCCCAAAGTGGAGGATCAACGCCTCGGCTTTCGCCCTCCTCAGCGGCCAGGGCGGCCGACCCTCGTACAGGGACAGGTTGTAGACGGGGGAGAGACATTCCCAACGCTCACGAAAGCAGAGGTTCATGGCGAGTTGGTCACCAAAGCGGCTGACCTCGCCGAACCGCTTCGCGAGAGCCAGGAGGGTCGCGAGTGTATCGCCGGCCAGGCGGGACCGTCATTCGCCGCATCAATCGGCATCCCGCCTGAATGCGTTGTTCCGCGGTCACACATACCCAACTTGCTCCCTTGTCACGCCTTTCTTGTCGAGGCGTTCCGGGTGGCCCATGGCACTTGTCACACGCCCCACGGGTCCGAGCCGGTCCCGCGGCCCAGCGGAGCGCCGGCGTGCCGCGAAGGTGGTTAGCGATCAGAGACGAATGGGGCTGCGTCGCGTCACACAGCCCCTGGTCCGCCCAGCACGCGGGCCGGGAACATGATGATGGCGCCGAGTAGCGCGAAGACGCCCCCCACGGCGATTCCGACCAGTCGGAACGGGAGGAGCAGTACCCAGACGATCGGATAGAGGACTAGCGCCAGCAGCGCGAGCGGCCAGCACAGGACCAACAGCAGGCACCAGAGCAGGAACTTGATCATGCTACTGGCTCTGACGAGCCGCGAGGGCTGTCGGTTCCGTGGCACCAGGGTGTAGAGTGCCTCCGACTGTCTGGGAACGATGCCAGACGCTCCCGTCGTCGATGTTCGCGACCTCACCTACGTCTACCCGCAGGCGGCGGACCCGGCTGTCGCCGCCCTTGGGTTCCAGGTTCCACGCGGAGAGATCTTTGGGCTCCTTGGTCCGAGGACCGCCGGCTATACTGTGCGGGTTCCAAGTCGCTCACTTCCGGAGGAGTCCCGATGAAGCGCGCCGGGTCCTGGTTCACGGTCGCCGTGTTGTGCGTCTGCGGCAGCGTGCAGCTCATCCAGGCCAGTGATTGGCCCGAGTGGCGCGGTGCCGGTCGGCGTGGGGTGCTGACCGAGACCGGGTTGGTCGATGTCTTTCCCGCCACCGGGCTGCCGGTGGCCTGGCGCACTCCGATTCACCGCGGCTATTCCGGACCGGCGGTCGCCGACGGCCGCGTGTTCATCACCGACGCGCGCCGGTCTGACCCACGGTCGACCGCGGTGGTGGAGCGCGTGTTGGCCCTCGACGAGCAGACCGGCGCGGTGTTGTGGACCCACGAGTGGGCGACCGACTATGCCGGGCTGCAGCTGGTGTACGCCATCGGTCCACGGGCCACGCCCACCGTTGACGGAAACCGGGTGTACGTGCTCGGGGCGATGGGCAACCTGCTGGCGCTCGATGTGACGAATGGGGGCGTCCTGTGGCAGAAGGACTACGCCGCCGATTTCAACA
>CALBET010000304.1 GCA_937888665.1 uncultured Acidobacteriota bacterium | reverse complement strand
CGTTGTTCTCGATAAACTCGATGATGAGCCCGGCGACGTCGCGCCCGGTCGCCTCCTCGATGCCCTCGAGGCCGGGCGAGGAGTTGACCTCGAGCACCACCGGCCCGTGGTTCGACCGCAAGATGTCGACGCCCGAAACGTTCAGGCCGAGGCGCTGCGCGGCACGCACCGCCGTCGAGCGCTCCTCGGGTGTGAGCCGGATGAGCGACGCGGCGCCGCCACAGTGCAGATTGGAGCGAAACTCACCGGCCTTCGCCTGGCGCTTCATCGCCGCGACCACCCTGCTGCCGATCACGAAGCAGCGGAGGTCCGCGCCGCCCGCCTCCTTGATGTACTCCTGAACCAGAAAGTTCGCCTTCAACCCCCGAAAGGCCTCAATGATGGCCTCGGCCGCCGAACGGGTCTCGCACAGCACGACGCCCTTGCCCTGGGTGCTCTCCAGCAGCTTCACCACTAACGGCGCGCCGCCGACGATGTCGATCAGCTTGGAGGTGGCGTCGGTGGAGTTCGCGAAGGCGGTGACCGGCAGCCCGATCCCTGCACGCGAGAGAATCTGCAGCGAGCGCAGCTTGTCGCGCGAGCGGGTGATCGCGACCGACTCGTTCAGGCAGTACGTCCCCATCATCTCGAACTGACGCACCACGGCCGAGCCGTAGAACGTCACCGACGCGCCGATCCGGGGAATCACCGCGTCGAAGGGGTCGAGCTCCTCGCCGCGGTAGTGGACCGCCGGATTGTGCGAGGCGATGTCCATGTAACACTTGAGCGGATCGAGCACCTCGACGTCGTGCCCGTAACACTGCGCGGCCTCGACCAGGCGGCGGGTGGAGTACAGCTTTGCGTTACGGGACAGAATCGCGATTCTCATCGCCGTTCTTCTCTTTTCGGGAGTGCGGCGCCACCATGTGGTTTTCCGGACAGGTAGGAGCGGGCCGGGTCGACGCGGAAGCGGCCGCGCAGCGCGGTTCGCCCGAGCAGCATGCGGAAGCGCATCGTCTCGCGGTCGGTGAGCGTGATCTCGGCCGGGAAGGGCTCGCCGCGGACCTCGACCGCGGTCTCGATGACGAAGCGCTGCTCACGGTGCCCGCCCGAATCTGTGACCGTGCGCTCGTCGAGGACGTCCGCGACGCAGATTCGCTCTACGCTCGGGTCGTTCTTCAGTGGGCGCATCCCGAAGCGCACTCGTTGCCGACCGTTCTCGACTAGCGGCTCGACGAAGAAAGCGTGCAGCGCGGAAGTGCGCGCGCCGGTGTCCACCTTGCATTTGATGCGCTCGATACCCAGATCAGGGAGCGACACCCACTCTCTCCACCCAAGCAGCGTGCCTTCGCCGGTGTCGATGCTGCGCGCCATGGACGTGTGGGACCCCGACCCTGCTTGAGAGGAGCGCTGGGCGACCTGGCGGCAGCCTCGGCGATCGAAGTGGTAACGCTATCACCCACATCCCCCAGCGCTAGGAGCATCGCATCCCAGCCGATCCAGGCCAAGCGTTGCGAAACACCGTCGGTGTCATCCAGATGTCAATGCCCAGTTCAGCCAGCTGCGGGCGTGCGGATCCTGATGCTCCTGGGTGCTCAGACCATTGAAGGTAGCGTCGGGGTTGGTCATCGTATGGCTCAACGGCACCCACGGCGCAGGCAAGACGACGACCAGTGCACTCGTGCAGCCCATCCTTCCGGATGCGAGTTTTCGACACCGAGAAGGTCGGCGAGACGCTCATGGATTTCACGCGCCAGGGCTGCCGCCGATCGTGCATGCACATCCAAACCAACGCTCGTACGCTGAACCTTCACTGAGGGCCTCCCACATCTTTGTGGCTCTCTACCGCGGGGACGGACAACTTCCAGCATTGGCCGCCGCGACGGCAGCTGGTCGTCGAGACCGCCCGGCGCGTACTCGACTACCACCCGCGGCGACACCCTGGTGATGCCCATGACCGTCCTGGTCAAGCAGTAGTGGCGCGAGATCAGCACCGGTCTCGCCCAACACGCCATTCCAGTACGGCACTTCGTCCTCCGCGCCGACCAAGAAAACCCTCCGAGGGTGCATCGAGGGGGAACACGCCATCCCCTCCCCGTTTCGCCTCCAATACCTTCGAGCCCTCCGCTGAGGCGGCCTGCACGTGTGGGTTGGGAGCGAAGGCTTGATCCGCGATAAACTTGGTGTCGAACTTGCTGCCCAAGTACGAGATGTACGTACAAGTAATGCGTGACTGCCAGGTCTGGAAGAGATTCGCGGCCCGGTGGCGGTGCTGATCGGGCAGCGTGTTCTTGCAGTGCGCCGCGGCCGCGCCAACGTGCTCAAATGTGAAAATTGTCGAGGCAAACAGCCGGCCCGTCGGCGACATTGCTGGTCATCGGCGAACCTTATCGTGGCGCTCAAGCACTCATTTCCTGGTGCGACGGCGGGGCAGAGTCCTGTCAAGGAGCACTTCGACGCTGCCGCCCCGCTCCCATTGACTCGCAAACCTGAATGGCCCGGGCCGAACAACCCAAACCGAAGAATGGAAGAGGCGAGATGAGTCGGCTTGACGAAGTTGGGAAAGCTGACGGGTGGCGGTGCTGGCTGTGCGATGAAACGGTCGACCCTGAAATGCCGGTCAACGATGATCGCGGTCCGAGCATTGACAGCATGAGTAGCAGAAACAAAGCCAAAGGCAAAGGGCCAGAGTCGGTGTTTGGTAGTGAGCGGCTCGCTCACCGAGGATGCAATACCAAAAAGGGCGCCGTTGCTCCCGTGGTTGAGTGGCCACCGCACCTGTTTGTTGCAGATCCTGCTGTCATCGTTACCAGTGCCGAGCGGTTGGCCCGAAAGCGCGGCAGCGAAGCAATGGGTCGATGCCCGACCGAAGCCGATGCAGTCGCCACTGCTGAGTGGTTGGTGGATCGCATGAGTCGACTGGCTCCAAACCTTCACGTGGAATCTCGG
>CALBET010000303.1 GCA_937888665.1 uncultured Acidobacteriota bacterium | reverse complement strand
GTTCTGGATCACTGCTCGTCCCCGCTTTGAAAGGCGCCTCGACAGGGCGTCGTCATCGTCACGTGCCGATCAATCTGTCGGTACGACGCCATGGTAGCAACCTTCGCGCGCGCGGACGGTGTCAAGCAGGTCCGTCGACGTGCCGTACGTACGATGACGTGGAGTCTTGCTACACTGGCTGCATGCGTTCCGTGGCAGACGCCCTGCGAGAGGAAACGAGACGCCGGACCAAGGCTCTGTCACCAGCGGCGCGTATCCGCCTGGCGCTCGAGCTCGGCGACGCCGACGTGGCCATCATCAGCGAGGCGCAGCGTCTCAGCGTGGCCGAGGCGCGTGCAACCATTATCCGAGGCCGCCGCCTGGGTCGGCGGCCGTCTCGGGCGCATGACGAGTGAGCCAGGAGGTGTTGCTCGATGTCATCATCGACGAGCTCGAACGCTGCCGCGTGCCCTTCGCACTGATCGGCGCGGCCGCACTTGCCGTGCACGGCATCAGTCGTTCAACGCTTGACATCGATCTGCTCGTCACCGATCGGCGCGTGCTCGACGCGTCCTTGTGGGCCGGCGTGGCGGGCGATATCGAGCGCGACATCCGGCTCGGAGATGACACGGACCCGCTGGCCGGCGTGATCCGCTTCCGCGCGACAGGCGAGCGCGATGTCGATATTGTGGTCGGGCGGGGAGGGTGGAACGCCGACGTCGTGGCCCACGCCGAGATCGCGTCACATCGCGGGCGCGACCTGCCCACCGCCCGCGTGGAAGACCTCATCCTGCTGAAGCTCTACGCCGGTGGCAGCCAAGATCGCTGGGACATTGAGCAGTTGCTCGCGAGATCGGACCAGGCCACCGTGGTCAAAGCGGTCGAACGGTCACTGACCCGGCTTCCCGTACACGCACAGCGTCTCTGGAAGGTGTTGCGTTCAGAACCGTAGCGCCCGCCGTGCGTCATCGGCTATAGCGGAGTGGAATCCATGGAAGACCAGAATCGCGCGATCAATCGCCGGGAGCTGCTGAAGCTGATGGGCGCCACGGGAGCGACCGCCGCCTTTGCGTCCGCCGGCGGTGTGCCAGGGGGTGGTCCCGCGACGGTTCGGACCTGGACAACGTGACGCATTGGTCGATTTTCGACGCGGGCGGGCATTTTCCGGCCATCGAAGAACCGGCGCTGCTGGTCTCCGATCTCAGAACGTTCTTCCGACCGCTGCGAGAGGCCAGGGTCGAGCCTGACCTTCAGGGGGCCTACTCTCCAGCGAGTGCCTCCGCCAGTCCCCGCTTCCACGGGACGCATCGATAGAAGGCGTAGACGGTCACGATGAAGAAACCGCCAAGGCCGGCCACCATGCTCTGCGAATACCAACTGGAGAAGTCCAGAGTCGGGAGCGACAGCGTCAGGAGCGTCGCGGTGGTGGACATGGCCAGGAAGACGAGAATGCCGGGGCGGAACAGCACGAAGAGCCAGACCGCCCACGACAGCGCCCAGACGATCGCGGTGAGCGAGGTCGCGGAGGGTCGGATGCCGTTGATCGTCAGGCCGCCACCGATGAAACCGGGTGCCGCGAACAGCACCAGCCATCCGGCGTAGGCGAGCCACGCCCGGCGGCCGGTCGCCACGAAGCTCAGGCCGTACAGGAACGACAACCCGAGGGCCAGCAGTAACGAGATGGTCGCCGATCCGACGACCGTCGCGAACAGCTCGGTGACCGACCCGATCGGGAGGCCGAGATAGTTGCCGGCGGTCTCGGCGCGTGCGCTCAGAGCCAGCGGCACGAGATCGAGGAGCCGAAGGAGGACGCCCGCGGCGCAGCCGAACAGAAGATCACGACCCACGAGTGGATCGGCCAGGCGGCCGTCGATGAAGCGGGTCCACCCGATCAACGCCTCGGGCGCGTGGCGCCGCATGAACGGTTCGACCGCGAGATAGAGCGCCCAGGTGAGACCGCCGAGCGCGCCGGCGACGACCAGCATCCGAAAGAAGTCGTTGATGTCGCTCGGAGAGTAGGTGTGTTCGCCAAACAGCCACGTCGCGCCCAGCGAGACCGCGAGCCCGTACGCGAGGCGCCGTGCCCCGCGGGTGTCGCCCCGCCCGTTACGGATGTTGCGCTGGGCGACATACAGCCCGCCGAAGATCACAGTCAGGAACACCAGGATGAACGCCACACCGACCACCACGGCCGCCGCGAGGCCGAGCCTGAATCCGGAACCGGGAGACGAGGACGGGGCGACCGGCGGCTCGAGCGGCGCGTCGGCCGTGAAGCGCCGCAGTGAGATGGGGTGTCCGCCGAGCGCCGCCGCCTCGATGCGCAGCGACGTCCCCGCGTCCTCCGGGAACGCGCCCTGCCATGCCACCCGCTCGTCGGCGTAGCGATCGGGCGTCAGGCGGGGTGGCACCGACCTGAACTCCACCATCTCGAGGCCCATCAGTTCGAACAGGCGTGGCCACTCGAACGCGGTCGAACCCCGCGCCTCGCCGACGGGGTCTGGCACGACGTCCAGCCAAGTCAGCCGTCCCAGTGTGTCGAGTTGCAGGGACAACATCCCCGGTGTCGTGCGGGGCGGATCGGACAACGACACGCTCCCGCCGATCTGGACCTGTGCCCCCGTCTGACCCACGGGAACAAGGGTCGACGGCGACGAGCGCCACCAGTAGGACACCACTGACGTGCGCCCCTGGGTCACGAGGTCGAGGCGGGTCGGCGTGGCCTGCTCGCGCCGCAGCCAGTCGAAGTAGCCCAGATCCGTCGCGAATCCGGACGCGGTGTCGCCAGAGTCGTCCGCATACCCGAGTTCGGCGACGATCTCGTGCGCGCGCGCGTCCAGCACCGCCGGTGCCAGCTCCATCGGCACCCAGCCGCCGAGACTCTGGCCGGATTGCAGAACGCCGACGGCAAGGGCCCCGGTCAGCGCGAACAAAAGCAGCGGCCCGGCCACCGCGAGGGACAGACGTCCGTCGCCGCCGGCCTCGGCCACCATCTCCGGGGAGGGCGTCTCGCCGGCCGCCAGCGCGGCCGCCAGCGGATCGGCGCCGGGCAGCCCCGCGGCGACGGCCAACGCCGAGCTGGGACGTTTCGCCGGCTCTCTTTCCAGGCATCGACGGATCACGCGGTCGACCGACGGATCCAGCTGCGCCATGCTGGTCAGCGATGCGGCGGTAGACGTCTGGTGCAGACGCGAGAGCTCGTTCAGGTCGTCGGCCTCGAAGACACGCTTGCCGGTGAACAACTCGTGCAGGACGAGGCCAAGGGAGTACAGGTCGCTCTTGACCGAGACCTCGGTGCCGGCGAGCTGTTCCGGGGCCATGTAGATGGGCGTACCGACCCGCACCTCGCTCATGGCGGCGATGCCGAAGTCTGTGAGCCGCACCCGCCCGCGCCCGTCGAGCATGATGTTGGCCGGCTTCAGGTCCCGATGCAGCACGCCTTCCTCATGCGCGGCGGCGAGCGCGGCGCACAGTTGGCGGGCAATCTCGACCGCCTTATCCTCCGACAGTCGACCGATGCGGCGCAGCAGCGAGGACAGATCCTCCCCGTCGACGTATTCCATCGACACGTAATGCTGCCCGTCGGTCTCGGCGACATCGAACACCCGGCAGACGTTCGGGTGCGACACCTTGCGAGCCATCCGGACTTCGTCGTACAGCTGCTGCACGTGCGAGTCGGTGGCGACCAGGCGGCCGGGCAGGAACTTCAGCGCCACTGGTTGGCCCAGCGTCAGATCGTCAGCCCGGTAGACTTCGCCCATGCCGCCGCGGCCGAGCAGCGCGACGATGCGGTACCGGCCGGCGACCGTCGTGCCGGGCAGAAAGCGCCCGTGTTGACCGGAGTCGGCGCGTGACATCGGCGCGCTGGCTGGTAGAGCGTCCGCGGAGGTCACGGCGTCGTCTGGAGCGGACGTCGGCGCGTCAGCTTGCGGTGTGGCGCAAAAAGGGCAGACGACGCTCCCCTGCGGAATCCCCTTCCCACATCCGACGCATCGCATGAGTCGCTACTTTCTCACAAGACCCTGACGACCGCCGAGGAGGCTCGTCCCCTGTAACCGTAATTCCTTGCATAAGTCGCCAGCGGGGCATCCCGCCTGAATGCGATGCGCTCGACCCGATCTGGGTGAATCCCATCCCGCGGAGCGGCGTCTCCCGGCGTCGGCCCGGTGGGATCTCAGTCTACTGACCGGTCCCCAGCCCCAAGACTTGCTCGCCGCCCGCGTCATTGAAGGCCTTGAGGGCAGCGGCACGACGATCCTGCGCCACGCGGAACAACGCCTGGAAGTGTGGACCGCTGCGTAACGCGTCGAGCCAGGGGTCACGCGTGAGCAAGTCAAAGCAGTTGAACCCTCGCTCGATAGCGCGCCGGAGCCAGATCTCGGCGTTCGTTACGTCTCCGACCGCGGCCAGGTGACGCGCCAAATAGAACACTGTGCACGGGTCCCGCGGTGGGCTCACGCGCAAGATGTCCAGATTGACGCGCTTCGCTTCGTCTTGCCGTCCCGCGATAACAGCCCGGGTGGCCACGACGCATCGGAGGACAATCTTCGGCAGCCCATCCGCTTCGGTGTGGTGCAGGGTGTCCAACGCCTCTTGCTTGCGACCCAGCAAATCCAGGGCCCAGGCCCTCGGAAACGCCGGGTCTTCCACCGACGCCTCAACGGCACGGTCGTATTCGCCAAGCGCCAGGTAACTGTGGGCCACGCTGGTCTTGATCGCCGCGTCCAATCGCGCCGCCCGTTCGTAGGCGGCGACCGACGCCCTGAGCAGGCCGCTGTACCGGCAGGCTTGGACCAGACCCGCGAACAGTTCCGCGTCGCCCGGGTTGCCGGCGGCCCGTCTGAGTAATCGAATCATGGCATCAGGGCCACGACCGACTTCCACCTCGAGATTGGTGTACAAGTTGTGGGCAACCGAGAGATCAGGGTTGATCTCGAGGGCCCGTTTGAAGGCCGCTTCCGCCCCCACGGACTCTCCGTGGATGCCCAGCACCCGATAGATGCGCCCGAGGCGCGCCCAGGCCGGAGCATAGTGCGGGTCGAGATCCAGACACGCGCGATACGCATCTCGTGCCTGGGTCCAGTTCTTCGCCTGCTCACTGAGCTGGTTGCCCCGCAAATACAACTCGTAGGCCTTCCCGTCGGCCGGAACGTCTTTGCCCAGCACGCTCCGGTCGTGCGCGGTCAACGGCACCGACAACGAGTCGACGATCCGTCGCGACAAGTCATCCTGCACCTGGAACACGTCGTCGAGCGGGACCTCGGCCGCTTCAGACCAGAGCACCGTGCCGCCGCGTCCTTCAACGAGTTGTGCGTTCACGCGCACCCGGTCTCCGGCACGAACGAACGTGCCCGTCAGGACAATGTCGACGTCCGCCCTGGCTGCAATCTCGCCGAGATCGCGTGTTTCACTCGCAACTTGTGACGCCGTGACACTGGACCGCACAACCAGCGATCCCAAGCCGGTCAACGACGTGGTGATGGCGTCCGGCAGGCCGAAGGCGAGGAAATCGGTTTCGGCATCAGGCCGGAGCACCCGAAACGGAAGCACGATGAGGCGGGTCATCCGGATGGCGCTCACGGGTGCGCCCCCGCCATTGAGCAGCATGGCGGCACGTACGTCGACGGTCATCTCCTCGCTGCTCTGATAGCGGTCGGTCGGGGCCTTGGCCACCGAGCGGTGCACAATGCGGTCGGCGGCCGCGATGACAGCCGAGCCGCCAAGCACCGGAGCGTGCTCGTACTGCACAGCATGGAACAGTTGCAGGACGGTCTTGCCGGAAAACATCGGCTTCCCCGCGAGCATGAAATACAGCAGGCTCCCGGCTGCGAACAGGTCGGTCCGCGCGTCAACGGCCGCCCCCGTCAACTGCTCCGGCGATGCGAATTGCGGGGTGCCCAGCACGACCCCTGGCTGCGTCAGCGCCACCTGCGTGCGGTCCGCATCGGACTCCGTCGCTCTGGCGATGCCAAAGTCGAGCAACTTCACGCCACCCGGCGTCAGAAACACGTTCGATGGCTTGAGATCCCGGTGCACCAGTCCGCGTGCATGGATCGCACTGAGCGCCGACAACAGGGCAAGCAGATGCTGCAGGGCATCGCTGGCCGGCAACGATCCGCGAGCCACGCGAGCCTCGAGCGACTCGCCCTCCAGGTGCTCCATCACGAGGAACATCTCCTCCTCGTCCTGGGCGATTTCGTAGAGCTGGCAGATGTGAGGATGACTGACCTTGGCGGCGGATCGCGCCTCGCGCCGGAGCCGCTCACACGCCTCCTCGTCCGCGCAGGCGTCGCGCAACGTCTTGATGGCGACGGGGCGGTCGAGCTGGTCGTCATGGGCCGCGTAGACGATCCCCATCCCGCCCTCGCCAAGGAGACCCGTCACGCGATAGCGTCCAATCGACTTCCGCATCATCGCATCTCGCGTTCACGAACGACTCTCACGTCAGGCACTGGGGAATCGGTGCTGAATACGTGCGGCATCACCGTCAACGCCACGTCCCCGTCACGTGTCTGGACCAAGCGCGTGGTGGGAGAACAGTGGCGAATCATACCTGATGGCCGCACCTCGTCAGACCGGCGCCTGCTCGCGGTGCCAGGCTGACGTGTCAAGGCGAGCGCCATCGGCCAACTCGATGACTGACATCGACATCTCAAGGGAGTGTCCTTTCGAGGGCAGTGACCATACTACCCACTGTACCGCGCTGGACCGCGCGGCCGTCGACAAGAGTTCCGATGTGTGGTCGTTTGGGGTCGTCACTCTGCGAAAGGCTCGCGGGACGTCGCTGTTTGGGGCCGCGTCGGTCTCTGACACCGTGGCGGCCGTGCTCAAGGAGCGGCTGCCTCCATGG
>CALBET010000302.1 GCA_937888665.1 uncultured Acidobacteriota bacterium | reverse complement strand
TTGATGTACCCGTCGCTGAAGTACGAGTTCCCATTGGAGTCCCAGGCGACGTCCGTGGGTTGGTTGAAGCTGTTGTCCTGATGGACCGGCACCGGCCAGCGTGGATTGTTGTGCTCGGGAATGTCCACCGGTACCCCGGCGCGGTCGAGCAGTCGGGCCATGACGGTCTGATAGTCCGGCGGGACGATGAGGTGCGAGGCTTCGCCCTTGCGGCCGAAGACCCAATCCACGTGTCCCTCGGGAGTGAACCTCAGGATCATGTTCGATCCCTTGTCGACGACCCAGATGTTGTCCTGGGGATCGATGCGCACGGCATGTGCGTAGGACCACGCATTCAGGTTCTTGCCGATCTCGCGGACGAAATTGCCGCTCGCGTCGAATTCGAGCAACTGCGAGGCGGTGGCCATGTAGGACGGGCCGGTCGAGTTGCCGCGCGAGAACACGAAGACATGCCCGCTCGAATTGACCGCCACGCCGGCGATCTCACCGAAGTGAATGTCGTTCGGTAATCTCAGTGGATTGGGCACCGATTCGAACGGCAGTTCTGGAACACGCTGCGCGAACGCCGGGGTCATGGTCAGGCTGAGCACGACGGCCGCAAGAAGCACACGTTTCACCACACACCTCCTTCGATCTCTATGTACGACGCGCCCTCGCGGGCCACGGAAGAGTCGCACCTGGATATTAGACGAGATCCGTCTGGACATGCATATCCTCACCATGGGCTGGTAGGCTACCGGCGACCGCATGGCTCGACAGAAACGGCTCCGTTTCGCGCAACTCGAGGACATGGACAACGTCGTCGATGGGCGGTGTTGTGAACCGGGCTGGTTCGAGCGGGCCTTCGGTGCTCAGCAGGCGGTTGGGCTGGAGTTGGGCTGCGGCCGCGGAGAGTACACGCTGGCGCAGGCGCGCAGTCGGCCGGACCGCGGATGTCTCGGCGTTGACCGCAACGGAGCGCGCCTGTGGAAGGGTGCGGGGATAGCGCTCGACGAGGGCCTTGCCAACGCGTTCTTTCTCCGCTCGCCGATCGAGCATCTGGAAGACCATGTTCCGCCCGGCAGAGTCGCCGAGATCTGGATCCCGTTTCCAGACCCGCTGCCAAGGAATCGCCAGGCTCGCCACCGGCTGGTGTCGCCCTTGTTTCTAGAACGCTACCGCCAGTTGTTGTGCCCCGGCGGGACTGTGCACCTGAAGACCGATGATGCCCATCTGGTGGCCTTTGCTGAACATGCCGTGCACGCCGTGGGAGGCCGTATCCTTGACGGCTCCGACAGTCTTGCCGGCAACGACGAGGCGACCGAGGTCCAGACAGAATATGAGAAAAAGTATCGAGGCCAAGGTCGGACAATCTACGGCCGGCAGTTTTCTCTCGGCTGATCCCAATGCCGTCGCGCGGAGCACCCAACGACGAAGAAACCTGGTGGCGCAGGTCGGGCTTCGGTGTATAACGGTGACGGTCTGGGCGTCCACCGGGGCCATCCCAGAGACGGGACGCCCCTACCCAAGGGCCGACCCGGCAATGAGGGACCAATCCATGACAACTCGATCCCGCCGGTGTGCAGCAGCGACCGGCGCTGTTCTGGCACTCGCGATCGCCGGTCACGCCGGGCACGCACATCTGCTGGCGGCGGAACCTGGACCCGCCTCCTGGATGGACGACCTGACACCGATCACCGCCGCGGACTGGAGCTACGAGAGCGCCGAGCATCTGCTGGACCGCGCCGGCTTCAGCGGCACGCCCGAAGACATCCAGAAGCTGGCGAACCTGTCGCCTGAGCAGGCGGTCCGCTCGCTCGTCTATTACGACACGGTGCCGAATGACCACCTACGGCCATTCGAGCATTCCGGGTTCTGGGACGACACGCTCACCCACTTTCCCCCCAGCCGCCCGGCCGCCACCGAACTGGCGATGAAGAACGGCGAGAGCATGGGCGTTCGGGTCAAACCCGAGGGCGTCAATCGCCACATGCAGCCGATTTCCGATCGGTTCTTCTACTGGCTGCGCGCCACCCAGCTCGAGACAAGCCGCGTGGGCTACTGGTGGGCCGAGCGGATGCTCGACACCAACCGGCCGCTCGAGGAAAAGATGGCGCTGTTCTGGCATGGGCACTTTGCGACCGCCGAGAACAAAGTTCGCGACTACCGCAAGATGCTTGGGCAAATCGAGCTGTTCGAGCGTCAGGCGACCGG
>CALBET010000301.1 GCA_937888665.1 uncultured Acidobacteriota bacterium | reverse complement strand
CGCCACCCTGGGGAGTGGCACAACGCCCCATCGCGCCGTACTCATCGTGACCGACGCGGACGTCGACGAGATTCCGAACGTAGAGTTCGCCGAGCTGAGCCGGCGGAACATCGTTCCGTACATGATCTTCATCAACGCCGACGAGCCGAGACCGGGCATCCAACGCCAGGCCAGCCCTCCGGTGGGGAACACCCAGGGGTTGATCGATACGATTCGTGAGTTCGGGGGCGACTATTTCGACGTGACCGACGCCGACGGACTGCAGCGGGCCTACGAGGCGATTGATGAGGCGGAGACGGTGCAGGTGCAGCTGTCCCACCGGGCGGTGAAGGTGCCGATCTACTCGCGCTTCCTGCTGATCAGCATCGCCCTGCTCGTGGTGGGGATTCCCGCCGGTTTCGTGGCCGAACTCATCGGCGGCACCCACCCCTGATTAGGCCAGGCTCCGTCCCCCCACGCCGGCTTCTCAGGCTGCAGTGCAGGACCTGGATGACACTAGTGGTCAGCTGCCACACGGCGTCCGCAATCACGCGCGTTGGTGCTGGCCCGCTTCCACCGCCAATGATGCTCGAAGCCCGAAGCCCAAGAAACAGGGCCGGGCCCAGGCCCGGCCCTGAGAGTGTCCCAGCCTATTCGTCGTTTGTGGACTCGTACTGCGCCTCGATCGGCATCAGCACGGCCTTGATGGCGGCCGCCCAGATCCGGTTGCCCTTCTCGTTGAGGTGCAGGCCGTCGTCGACGAAGACATCGTCCATCACCTTCCCGTCAGATTTCAGGAACGGCGTCGCGACATCGATGTAGTGCAGCCGGTCGTCGCTGGCCGCGATCTTCGCGTACAGGGCGCTGGTCTCCTGGGCCTTGTCCCAGACCGAGACGCGAGCCAGACTCGGCTTGACCGAGAGGAGGTAGATGCGCGTGTCGGGTAGGGCGGCGTGAATCTTCGAGATGATCTGTTTCAATTCGCCCGCGACCGTCTCCGGTGCATCCCCACCGAACGAGTCGTTGTCGCCCTCGTAGATCGCGACCGCGCGCGGCTTGTAGGGCAGGACGAGTCGGTCGACGTGGTCGAGCACGTCGGACATCTGGCTGCCACCGAATCCCCGCGGAATGACCGTGAGCGGGGCCAGGTCCGCCTCCATAGTCCGCCAGCGGGCGAAGCTTGAACTACCTGTGAGCACGATGGCCCCGGCGGGCCGGCTGGCGGCGTCGTCGTCGAACGCCTGAATGGCCTCTGCCCATCGATCGGTGGCGGCCGCCGCGGTCTGTGCCGTCGCTGGCGCGACGACGAGGGAGAGGACGAGGAGAAGCGCTGCCGAGACAGTCGCGTAGCGAGCTTTCATGTGAACCTCCAAAGGGAACCGATGTGCGAGTACCAACCTCCGTATTATAGAGGCGATCCAGTCACCCGGGAGCCGCGAACAGGCGGATGAGCCGCTCAGTAGTCGTTTTGGTCCATCGACACCCGGATGATCTCTTCATCGTTGCGCAACACGAGGTGGCGATTGGCGAAGGCCGGGTGCGACCAGACGACTAGCCGGTCGCTTTGCCCGTGCGTGGCCCGTCCGCGCGAACCGGGCCGGGCGCCACCGTAGCCGGACCGCGACGTCGGATTCAGCAGATGCGTACGGTCAAACTCGACGTAGCCCTCCGGGTTGAACCGGGCGATGATGAGGTCGCCATTCTCGTTGTAGACGAAATAGCGGTCTTCGTGCTTGATGAAGTACGCGGAGCCCCAGCGGTTCCTCGTCGTCAGCCCTTCCGCCTCCCAGATTCGCTCACCGGTTTCGGCCAGCAGCCCACGCACCTGTCCGTGGCTCCCGATGCCGTAGATATAGTCGCCGACGATGAGCGGAATGGTCATGACCGAGTGGAGCCCGGTGCTTTCCGCCACCTCGACGCCGTCCTCCGTAACCCGGTTGTTCTCGCCATGCCAGATGGCGGTGGCGTCCGGACGGTCCTGGTCCAGCCGCATCATCAGCGATCCGCTGTAGAACCCGGAGACGAACAGATAGGGGCCGCTCTGCACCGCGTCGGCCACGGTCATGTTGGCGCGGCCCTGGAACTCTTCCTCCCAGTACCGCTCCCCGGTTTCGGGGTTGAGCGACGTGAGTCCACGCGGGTGCCAGACGATGAGCTGCCTGGCGCCACCGGCCTCGATGATGCTCGGCTGGTGGTAGCCCATCTCGGTCCGGCTCTCGATGGCCCGCCACACTTCGTCACCGGTGTGCTTGTCGAACGCCATCACCAGCGCGTCCGGTTCGCCTCCGACGAGGAGAATCACGCGGTCGCCATCGATCAACGGGGCGCTCGAGGTGCCCCAGACGGGAATATTGGTGTCGTATTCGGCGACAGTGTCCTTCTCCCAGACCACCGTCCCGGTCTCGACATTCAGACACAGGACGCGCCCCGTCGACCCGGTCACGTACACGCGGTCTCCGTCCACCGTGGGGCTCGCCCGAGGGCCGGTCGCGTAGGTGAACATCAGCATCCGGTAGGTCGTGGCCCACTCGTGGGTCCAGAGCACCTCACCCGTCTCTTCATCGAGCGCGAGGATCCGTTCGGTGCCGTCCATCGTGCGCGGTTCGGTCTCCAGGTAGTCGAGGACGAACACGCGGCCGTCGGCGACCGAGGGTCCCGAATAGCCGGCGTTGACAGGGACCCGCCACTTCACGGTCAGCCCGTCGTCCGGGAATTCCTTGAGAATGCCGGTTTCGGTCCAGAGCCCCAACCGCTCCGCGCCACGCCACTGCGGCCAATCCTTGGCGGACAGCGTGGGAACGGTGGCGGTGGTCGCCGTGATGCTGGTGACGAGCACGACGAGCGCGAGGCGGACGATACGGTGGGCTGCTTGCATAGTGGGACTCCCGATCAAGACAGGTCTATCGTCCGAGGTAGTCGGCGTCGCTGACCGGCTCGAACCAGGTTCATGTCATGCACGGTCACGTGTCTCCATGTTGCTGGTGTTGCCAGGTTGACCCGCTTGCAATGGGTCATCCTACTGCCGCAGAGCGGCCTGGGCAACGCGCTGTGTTGCGTCTTCAGACCTGCCCCGCGCTGGCAGAGAACAGATCTTCCATGATGTGGTACCTGGCGGCCGTCATCCCCAGCCGTTCATATGTCGCCTGGGCCACATGGTTGTCCCCGTCGACGTAGAGCCGCAACCCGACCACGCCGGGGTCGGACGCCGCAAGCGCCTTCACATGTTCGTGCAACAGCTTGAACACGCCGCGACGACGATGGTCCGGACGGACATACACGCTCTGGAGCCACCAGATGTCGCCGTTTCGCCAATCGCTCCACTCACGGGTGTGCATGATCTGACCGATGACCAACTGGTCGGCGCACGCCATGAAATACCGGCCGCGAGATCCATCGTCGAGGAGCGCCCGGACGCCGCGGGTTACCAGGTCACGGTCGAGTGACGTATCCTCGGTCTCGGCGGCGATACGAAGATTGAAGTCGGCGATGGTCGCCGCGTCGTCGGAGGTCGCGGATCTGATGACGAACTGGGTCATGCGGTGTCCTCCGGGCCGTTGATTCGTACACGTTCACCCCACCATACCCTGTACGGCGAAAACATCATCGGCTTCGAGAACCTGGCCGATCTGTCGGCGCTGCCGGGCGCCGGCAGTTTTGTCATGGGGTTGCCGATGAAGATTGAAGGCGGCAGCGGCGGCCCGCTGCGGGTGGTCGCGTTCGTGCCCGCGAACGCAGGGTAGGCCGAGCGCAATCTGACAGAAATACGACACCCCGCCAGGGACCATTTCTGGCCCTGGCGCGTGAAAACGCCTATTTGTTGGGGGACGGACTCAACGCGTGACCTGGACGGTCACGTTCTCGTAGGTGAATCGCGCACCGTCACTCGCGACCGCCCGGAGCGTGTACTCCCCGGGATGGTCGAACGTGACCGTGTTTGTCCAGCGGTTGCCGGGAGGCGGCTCCGGGAGGATGTAGGGTGGCGACCAGGGGGAGTTACCCCACACGCGCGTATCCATCCAGGCTTTCATCTGCACGGGCTCGAAGGTGGCGTGGCGGGCGGGACCACGGAAGACAATCCACGACAGCCTCACCCCAGGTGCGCTGCTCACGACAGACGACCCGACCCCGGCCGTGCTATAGAACTCGTCCAGGTTCTCCGGTGGTTTGCCACGGTCTGAACGTGGCGGGAAGTCGTCCGGATCGACCGCCGACGCTGTCAACGTCAGCGGCTCGCCGACCTTGACGGTGCGCTGCATCGCGCCGTCCACGTTGAGGTCCGGAGGGATGTTGGTGCGCAGACGGTCGTCGAGACTGCCGAAGGCGCCGCCGACCTCGGTAGACATCACCTGCGGGTCCATCCGGTAGTCGGCACTGAGCGTGGCGAACGCACGGTTGGTGCGCCCATGGCTGGTGAGTGTCCAGACCACCTCCTGCTCACCGAAGTCTGCTGGCACTTCGACCGTGAACAGGAAGGGGTTCCGTCTCGGATAAAAATGCGTGGGCTGGCCGTGGTCGGCCGTCGCTGCGTCAAAGGCGTCCAGCTCAAGATCGTCGAGCGCGTTCGGCTCGGCGATCGAGAAATAGTTGTCGGCCCCCATTGGTACGTCGAACTCCTCCTCCCAGTTCGAGTTCATATACCCGAACCAGAGCGTGAACGACCCGTCGTCGTTGGGCCACCAGCCCTCAAACGCTGGATGGATGCTCTGACCCCGCAGATACATGAACCGAGTCTGGGCATCCCCGCCAGGCGTCGTGCACGGCGCCAAGACGAAGATGGCGAGCAGTAGCAACACGAACGCGAACGTCCCGCGCGAGACCGGCTGGCTCACTGTTGTCCGCTCTCCTCTGTCGCGGTCTCCATGGGCGGCACCGGAGCCCAGCACAACGGACAGCCAACGTCATAGTCGTTCCGGCTCTTCATAGCGGCGCGTCGCTCCGCCATCTCGCTTTGGAACTGCTCCTCGGTGAGCTCTACCGCATAGCCGAGGTCAATGAACATGTTGGCCACGGACCGCCGGCCTCCTCCAGCCCAATTTCTGCTGTCCGCAAGGTTCTTGTTACCCGGGGTCGTGTCCAGGAAGCCGACGATGTGCAGGATGGTGCCTTTCGGTAGCAGCGGTGCCGCGTCGTCCTCATAGACGTACTGCTTGACCCAGCTGTGGTCGTAGCCGACACAGTTGAGGGTGAAGTGGTTCTTGCCCCAGATCGCCTCGATGCACATGCGCGTGCCCGGTGCGTGAAGATGCGGCTCGAAGGCGACCAGCTTCGTGTGCTGTTCGAGGACCGTGAACGCATGCATTTCCTGGCCGGCACGACCCGGCGCGACGTCGATGTCGTTGCCGTTGCCCAGCCCCACGCGCGCCCGGTTGGCGTACTCCGGCGCGTAGTCCTTCGCGTGAAAGATGAAGCCGAACTCGAGGTGTGCGGTCGTCTCCGCAATGCCGTTCGAATGCAGGTGGCTGGCGCCCAGGTGCAAGGCGGAATTCGCCTGCAGCAGCGTGCCGAACTTTTCCGGGAAGATGTCGGCGTTTCGTCCGACTTCATGAATCGGCCAGCGGATGCGGGTGTCATCGTCGATGTCGGTCCCCTCGTCGTTCAGGACGCCGCTGGAATAGGTCATGTGGTGGAAGATGTAGCGTCCACCCACCGTGTTGTCCCCGGCGCCTGGAGGGATATCGTTGATCTCCCTCACCTCCACGGCCTTCACATACCGGTCCTCCGTGAGGCCGGTCGGCACCAAACCGATGTCGCCCCATCGGTCCGGCCCGATGGCGGGGCGCGTCATGTCTTTCGAGCGCAACACGAGGTCCGGCTCTCCGATCGTCCACTCGCCGGCGCCCGCGAATTGGAGCGGCGGAGGCATGTCGTTGAGATCACCGCGCGGCGCCCCGTGGTCGGTCCATGTCTGAATCAGGGCCAGTTCCTTGTCGCTCAACGAGGGGTCGTTCTTGAAGCGCAGAATCCCGAGGTCCTTCTCGAGGTAGAACGGAGGCATCGCGCCTTGCCGGTCCCTGATGGAGGTCCGGTTCTTGATCGACCGCGCCCAAGGCCTGACATCTTCGTAGGTGAGCAGGGACATCGGCGCGCCGCCGTCTGGCCGGTGGCAGCCCTGACAGCTTCGCTGCAAGATCGGCGCGATGTGCTTGGCGAACGTGACGTCCGCCGCGTCGATGCCGAAGTCGGCCACGTCGTACAAATGGACGTTCGGGTGTGGGTCACTCCCGGCGAGTGATTGCGCGGCCCCGGCGGCAGGCATGAGCATCACCAGTGGGACGGTTAGGGCGGCCGCGTACGCGAACAGTCTGCTGCGCATCTCACACTCCCTCAAAGAACGTCCCAACGCCAACGGGTGCAGGGATGAAGCCGACGGTCACCGAGATGGAGAAGAACGGCCCATTATGGCCCAGACCGCACTCTCAGCTCAACGAAGAAC
>CALBET010000300.1 GCA_937888665.1 uncultured Acidobacteriota bacterium | reverse complement strand
AGGCAGCGTAAATAAATAAAGGTAACAACTTACGTGTCTTTGACGGCGCGTGGACGGATCACGTAGTTCCATTCGCCATGAAACCTATTCGGTTGTAGGTTGATGTGTTTCATGTCGTCTGGTGTGACCTTGCGGCCGACGGGATACTTGCGTCGATCCAACCGGCACGTCACCGTGAGGCCTTTGGCCGTCGTGGTCTTGGCAATCAGTTTGACGACGGTCTCGTAATCCCGCAAGGGTTCGCCACGCCAGTTCGAGGAAATAAAGGAAAAGAGGCGATGGTCAATCTTGTTCCATTTGCTGGTCCCGGGAGGGAAGTGGCAGACCGCAATGGGCACGCCGATGTCATCCGCCAACGTTTGCAATTCCAGCTTCCATAGGCGCAGGCGCCAGCCGTTGCTGCCGCCGCCGTCGGCCGTAATCAGGATCTTGGGCGCGGCCGGATAGAGGCGTCGGCCTTCGTGCCGCCACCAGCCGCGAATCGACGCGACCGCAAAGGCGCCCGTATCGTGATCGGTCCCGACATTGACAAAGCCGGTGTTGCGGCCGATGTCGTAGATGCCGTAGGGATAGGCCCGTGGCACGTCTGGTGTCGGGAAGTCGTGCGTGCGCACCGTCCGGGGCCGCTTCGCGGGACGCCATTGTTGGCCAGCATTGTGAAAGTTGCCGACCAGTTCCTTCTTCTTGGTATCGACCGAGATCACCGGCGTCCGTCGCGCGAGGCAGCGGGTCACCGTCGCGTTGATGTGCCGAAACTGCGCGTCGCGGTCCGGATGATCCCGCCCTTCTTCCGTCTTCCGGTTGCTCTGGAGGCTGTAGCCGAGGCCATGCAGGAGCTGCGCGACCTTCGTATGGCTCACCGGATGATGTCGTGCACCCAGCGCCTTCGCCAGGGTCCGCGTACTCTGACAAATCCACCGCAGCGGCGATGCCGGATCGCCGCGCGTTTGGGCATCGATCATCGCTTCCAAGGTCCCCACCAACCGCGGGTCCACCACCGTACTGGCTTTGCGCCCGGCGCCGAGGCGACGGACGCGGCCCGGCGTCGACGCGGTCCCGTCTTCGATCTCACGGATCCCGTTGGCAATCGCCTTGCGCGAGAGGCCGCAGGCCCGCTGGACGACACTGACGCCGCCATACCCCAACGCGATCGCTTCACTGGCCGCCATGAGGCGCCGTGTGCGTTCGTCGAGCAGGGGCCACACGGCCACGAACTTCGCGGCCAATTCCGCAAGACGGTCCATAGGCTGGCAGCATAGCAGCGATCATCTATGGTTGATACCTTTATTTATTTACACGTCCTAACACCGGTCAGCACTGGAGCAGACTCATGGTTTCGTGGTTTGAAGAAACACAGACTCGCCTCGAAGGGTTCAAGGCACTACGCAACAACTGGGACGCACACGACGGGTCACCGATCACCCCCCGATCGATCGAGTCGACTCGTAAGTTCCTCACTCGTCTCGACCCGGACACTCCGAGAGCCGACGTAGTGCCGACATCTCAAGGTGGCGTTGCACTGTCGTGGGCCGCGGTTCGAGGCGGGAGTGAAGTCCCCCTCGAACCCGAGGCTGACATTGCACTTGACGCACTTTCAGTTGAATTCGAACCAGAGGGCCACTGTGTGGTCGACGAAATAGATGCCGCCGAACTCCCAAAGAGAGCCCCGCTGTATCGCGCCGCTGCGCTCGCGCGCGCCTTTGGCGTGAAACCGGCGCCATAGATGCCGTCTCCGCCGGGGCATTCACAAGAGACCAGCAGCCCCCATAACCTCAGCTGGACACGGATCCACCTCAAGTCAGTTCCGACAGGGGCCTCAAGACGTGCGTCGGGAAGACCAACAACCTGAGCGAACGATGTCGCCCGAATCGCGCTCGATTCAGGCGGACCGCCCGTTGATCATGAAGCGGTTCCCGAATGGCATCGACGACAAGTGGTTCTACCAGCACCGGTCGCCCGACCCGATGCCCGATGCGCCGTTCAGCCGCGTCATCGAGGTGGCCCGCTGGCTCCACGATAAACTGGACGCACTGGGCACGGCCTGTGTCGCGAAGACCTCAGGCGCATCCGGGATACACATCTTCATCCCGCTCCCCGCCGGCACGCCGTACGACGCCGGCATGCTCTTCTGCCAGATCCTCCAGATCCTGGCCACCATCGTGGCGTCGCGCCACCCCAAGGCCGCCACCGTCGAGCGCATGGTCAAGAAGCGCCCCACCGACGTCGTGTACATCGACTATTTGCAAAACATCTACGGCAAGACCCTCGCGTCCGCCTACAGCGCGCGCGCCAGCCCCTTCGCCGGGGTCTCTACCCCACTCACCCGGGAGGAAGTCCACGACGGCCTGAAGAGCGGCCTGGCCCCGCCGGACTTCACCATGCGGAACATCTTCGACCGGCTCGCCGCCGTCGGTGATCTGTGGTCCGCGCTGCGGACCGGCCCAACGGCCGATCTGCGCACCGTCCTCCAGTACGCCGAACCAGAGTAAGGGCCGACCGCCGACGACCAGAGGCCCCCGGCCCTCAGCCGGCGCCGACAGGGGTGGCAGCGTCGCTGCCGCTTGGGGCCCAAGGTCACCCGGTGATATGATGTCGGTTCTTCTGGTGACGCAGGGGCGCTGGTGGCTTCTGAGAACCGTGTCATCAACGCCTGACATCAGAAGAAGGAACGTCCTAAGTCGTTGAAAACACAGTGTGCGCCTGTAGCTCAGCTGGATAGAGCGCCGGGCTTCGAACCCGTAGGTCGGGGGTTCAAATCCCTCCGGGCGCACCATTTTTTCAGAATACCCCGACGGTCGTCGGGCGTCTCTTCTGACCGTCAGGCGCCCGTAGCTCAGCTGGATAGAGCGTCCGCCTCCGGAGCGGAAGGTCGCAGGTTCGAATCCTGCCGGGCGTACCATCCCTCGTGTGGGCCGCTAGCTCAACTGGCAGAGCAGCAGACTCTTAATCTGCGGGTTTGGGGTTCGAGTCCCCGGCGGCTCACCACTTCTTTTCAAAACTCCCCTTTCGTGACGCTTGGCGGCTCACGTGGAGGACTGCTTCATATCCCGGAATTGTCGGCCGTCGCGGGGCGGTGTTTGCCCTCGCCATCTCGAGTCAGGTCTGGGAGAATGACAACATGCGTCGAACACCAGATCTTGCGAGTATCATGGAAGCCCTACGTCAAGCCCTGCTAGAACAGGAAGCACGTATGGCGTCAAGTCTCTGGCCGTCTTTGGTTCCGTGGCCCGCGGCGAGGCTGATGCCGAGAGCGATGTGGACGTCCTCGTCCGCTTCCAAGCGGACCCACCGGGCCTGTTCGGCTTCCTGCGCCTGGAACGCAGGCTGTCAGAGATCGTTGACGTGCCCGTCGACCTCGTCATGGAAACGGCATTGAAGCCGGCGCTGCGACCCAGAATCATGGCCGAGGCGATTGGCACGTGACCGAGGATCGCGACCCGGCCATCTATCTCGACGACATCCTGGACGCCGCCACGAAGGCACGACGCTTCGTTGCCGGGTTGTCCTTCGAGCAGTTCGAGAGCGACGACCGCACCAGCTATGCCGTGCTGCGGGCCCTTGAAATCGTGGGCGAGGCCGCGAAGCAGGTTCCGCAGGCGGTTCGACATCGCCCGCCCGACGTGCCCTGGCAGGACATGGCCGGCATGCGTGACACGCTAATTCCCGGCTACCACGGTGACGACCGCTTGGGTAGCAGACCGTCGGTGCCGCTGCTCCCACTGGCGAACCTGCCGGTCAGCCAAGACCCCAACACGCGAATGGCGCAAGCACCCAAGTTCGCTCCGTCGGGCGCCGTGCGGCCCCGACACCGGCGATAGCGTGGCTTCCGAACGAGCCATGATGTCTGCCGCTGTGACGTGGGCCACGTGTCCCTCTAGACTGTCTGGCTGACGCGTGATCGGTCGTACCCAGCCACCGCCGGTGTCGTGTGGCAAGACGGAGTCGACTTGAGTGTAGAATTCGCGACGCTGCGCTGGAACGAGGAAGATCCCTGCTGCCCGAAACCTTCCACGGCCCAATGCCCATCGAGCCCGAGACCCGCCCTACCGCACGCGACGACGTCCAGGTACTGCCGTTCACGGACCAGGATGTCGCGGGCTCGATACCGACGCGTTTCGCGCGCGTGGCGCGAGCCTTTCCTTCACGGCCTGCGGTGCGGTGGACCGCGGGCGAGTGGACCTACGCGGAGCTTCACGCCGTGGTCATGCGCATCGCGAGAGCGATGCCGGCAACGCACGACGACGCCCCCGTGGGGCTGTTCGTTCGCCCCGGTCCACACCTGGTCGCGGCGATGGTTGCAGCCTACGAGACAGGTCAGGCTCAGGTGTGGCTGGACCCGGACGCGGCACCGGACCGCCTGCGCCGGATTGTCGAGGACTGCGCCCCGTCGGTCATCCTGTTCGAAGACGAGTTGGCCCGGCGGTGCGACGAGGCCGCCGGCCGCGCCCGCCGCGTCTGTATCGACCGACTGGTGGAGTGTGCCCACCCCTTCGCTCCGACTGAGCCCACCGCCTGCGCCTCGACGGCCCCCGCGCTGATTCTCTATACGTCCGGTTCCACTGGCGAGCCCAAGGGCGTGGTACTGGACCACGCGTGCCTCCTCCAGAAGATCAAGAATTTCACCTGGCTAGCCGGTGTGGTGCCGTCGGACAGGTTGACTCTGCTGCCGGCGGCAGGGTCGGCGGCGGCGTGCACGGACATTCTCGGGGCCCTGCTGAACGGGGCGTGCCTGCTGCCCATGGACGTACGCGCGGAGGGTTCTCGCCAAATCGCGACTCGCCTTCAGGACGAGAGCGTCACGATCTATCACTCGGTGCCCGCCCTGTTTCGACACGTCGCCAACGACCTGTCGGCCGCGGCGGACCTTTCTGCCCTACGCGTCGTACGGCTCGGCGGCGAGGCGCTGTCTGTCGGCGACGTACGCCTGTTCTACGAGCGGTTCCCGGCCCACTGTCGGCTCATCACTAACCTGGGCATGACGGAGGCCGGCGGTACCATCTGCTCGATGGAGGTTGGCCGAGCGTGGTCTCAGGGTCCGGGTCCTGTCCCCGTCGGACGACCGGCGCCCGGTCGCCACGTCGTTTTGGTGGATGAGTTCGGCACCGAGGTCCCCTACGGCTCGGTCGGAGAAATCGTCGTCCGCAGCCGTCATCTCGCCAGCGGGTACTGGCAGCGTCCAGCGTTGAGCCGCGCACGTTTCACACCACCCGACGAACACCAGATCCGGACCCTTCACACGGGCGATCTGGGCCGCTGGCGGGAAGGCGGGCTTCTTGAGCACCTGGGACGACAGGATCAGCAGGTCAAGATCCGGGGGCAACGGGTGGAGGTCGCCGAGGTCGAAGCCGCCTTCCGGCACATGACGGCGGTCCGCGATGCCGCGGTCGTGCCGCTGATCGCGCCGGGAGATGTCGATGACCCGGACACGGGAACGATCGTGGGTCTGGCCGCATTCCTGGTGCCTACCGGCCAGTCCGCGCCGTCCGTGGACGAACTCCGGCAGGTCTTGGGCCTTACCGTACCCGGGTACATGATCCCGCAGCGTGTCCAGTGGCGCGAATCGCTTCCGGTGACGCCGGCCGGCAAAGTCGACCGTCAGGCGCTGTCCCAGCTCGCGCATGACCAGCCGCCAGATCGCCATGTCAGCCCGCCCAATGACCTTCTAGAGTGGCAGCTCCTCAAGATCTGGGAGGACAATCTCGAGCTCGATTCCATCGGGATCAACGAGAACTACTTCGAGCTGGGCGGAAATTCGATTCGCGTCGTGGCACTTCTCCTACAGGTGGAACAGTCGTTCGGCCGGCGGCCATCAATCGAAGAGTTCGCGCGCGTTGCCACCGTGGCCGGCATGGCCGCAACATTGCGGGCGGACGTGGTGGAGGGCAACTGCCTGGTCGCCATCCAGGCTGATGGCTCCCGCCCGCCGTTCTACTTCGTGCCGGGCCGGGGCGGCGCAATTTGGTCCTATTTGGTCTTGGGACGGCATCTCGGTCCCGACCAGCCGGTGTACAGCTTTCAGCCGGTCGGTCTCGAAGGCCGACAGAAGCCCGACGACACAGTCGAAAAGATGGCCGAGCGCTACGTGCGAGCAATCCGGACCCTCCAGCCTCACGGCCCCTACTTTCTGGGTGGACATTCCGCGGGAGGTCCAGTGAGCTTCGAGATAGCGCGCCGCCTCGTGCTGGACGGGGAACGGGTTGCCTTCCTCGCAATCCTGGACAGTCCCGCTCCCTTCAGATTGGTGGGTCTTCTCCAGTTCAGATTGAGGCGTCTTTTCCGGGTTCTTCGGCACTGGCGCGATCGAGCCGTGACACACACCAGGGTGATTCTCGGAGGTGACGCGCGCCGAGGCTTGACGTACGTGCGGACCACACTCGCCGACACGCGCAACCGAAGACGCAACGCTGCGAGCG
>CALBET010000299.1 GCA_937888665.1 uncultured Acidobacteriota bacterium | reverse complement strand
GGCGACCCCGGCCTCGATGTCGCCGTACGCCCCCTCCTGGGCCGTCGCGCCATCCATCGGGATTTCCCCGGGAGCCAGACCGGCCATGTCGGCGTCGGTCCACTTGACCTCGCCGATCTCGCGACCGAGCGTGGTGTTCCCGTCCAGGCGCCCATTCGGACCACCCGGCTTGAGACTGTCAAGCGGGTCGAGCACGAACGGCAGCGGCTCGTATCGGATGTTGATCAGTTCGATAGCGTCCGAGGCGATCTGCTCACTGATGGCGGCCACGGCGAGAATCGGTTCGCCCTCGTATTTCGGCTCCATGGTCAAGGAGGCCTCGTTCGGCGCTTCGACCTCCTCAGGCAGATCGGCCGGCGTCAGGATGCCCTCGACCCCAGGCAGCGCTTCGGCCGCGCTGGTGTCGATGGAAATGACACGCGCGTGCGGCATCGGGCTGACCAGCAGCTTCGCGAAGACCATGCCCTCGGCACGGTGATCTTCCGCGTATTTCGAGCGCCCCGTGACCTTGGCATACAGATCCGGGAGTTGGTAGTTCTTGCCGAGCAGTTTGTAGTCAGCCACGTCAGGCCCCCCGCGTGATTGCCGCCGCCCGCTCAACGGACGTCAGGATCTTGTCGTAGTCGGCGCATCGACACAGGTTGCCAGAGAGCCACTCCGCCGCTTCTTTCCGCGTCGGGTTCTGGTTTTCGTTCAGCAGCGCCACCGTGTTCATGATGAACCCCGACATGCAGAACGCGCACTGGAACCCTTGCTCTTCCAGGACCGCCTGCTGCATCGGGTGCAGCGTGCCGTCCTCGCCCTCAAGCCCTTCGATCGTCGTGACCTCGCGGCCGCGGACCGTGTGCGTCAGCGTCGAGCAGGCGTAATGCGGGGTGCCGTCCACCAACACGGTGCAGGCCCCGCACTCGGCGCGGTCGCAACCAATTTTGGTGCCGGTCAATCCCATCGTGTAGCGCAGCGTCGTAGACAGGGTCTCCATCGGAGGCACCTGTATACGCCGGCTCCGGCCATTGACGTTGACGGTAATCAGCCGCTCGACGGCACCCGCCGCCGCCGACTGCGCCAGCAACGTCCCGCCATTCGCGCGGAACAAGTAGTTGGACGACGAGACGGCCGCGCTGGCGGCGATCGCGCCCTTAATGAAACCACGTCTGGAGACACCCTGCTGGGCGGTCTCTTCAGTCAACTCGATGATCTCCTGACTCATGGGACGATCACCTCCCTCGTTACTTCCGAAGTCCTCGGAGGCCGACTTCCAGAGTCGACCCACTTTGCCGAAGGTCCGACAATACCATGCAATGGGTCGAAACGGTCGGTCAATTTCATGACTTCTCGATCAGGTGGGGGGCGCCCACCCGTTCGCGACGGCTCTTGCCGCCACCCAAAGCAGGCCTCACGGCAGTCGGCATACAATCGCGCTGCCAACAGAGCGCCGTCGCCCAACTCAAGCGCCGGCCCCTAGCGAGTCAATGAACGGCGCCGAACACCGAATCAATATGGCGGATCAGGGCCATCCACCAACCTGGGTTCCCGGCACCACCGTGGCGCGCGTGCAGCTGGCGGTCGCGGCGCTCGTCACGTTCGTGTGCCTGTTCAACGGTCTGACCGCGTTCGGTCTGGTCGGGCCTGACGAACCGCGCTACGCGGCCATTGCGCGTGACATGGCGGAGGGCGACGACTGGATCACCCCCCGCCTGCACGGCGACCCGTGGCTCGAAAAACCGATTCTCTATTACTGGGTCGCGGCCGTCGGATACCGCCTGTTCGGGGACAACGAGTTGGCGGCGCGACTCCCTTCCGTGGCGGGCGCGGCGGCCACCATGCTGGCGCTGAGCTGGCTCGCCCGGCGCTTCTACGGCGGGCCCACCGCCGCCCTGTTCCTGCTGCTCTTTCCGTCCAGCATCGCGATTTTGGTCTTTGCTCGAGCGGCGACCACCGACATGCTGTTCTCCACAACGTTGGCGCTCGCGCTGGCGTCAGCGGCGCCACTCGTGCTGCTGCGACGACCGAGCGGGATGACCGGATATCAGATCGGCTTCGGTGCCGCTCTGGGTCTGGCGGTGCTCGCGAAGGGTCCAGCGGGTGTCGTGCTCGCGGGGGCCGGCATCGTCATCGGTGCCCTGTGCTCGCGCCGCCTGCCACAGGTGCTGCGACTCGCGGGCCCGTGGTCGCTCGGCACATTCGCGCTTGTCGCACTTCCCTGGTATGTGCTGTGCGCGGCGCGCAACCCGGAGTTCATCCAGGTCTTTCTGATCTCGCACAACGTCGAGCGCTTCTTGACTCCGGTCTTTCAGCATGAGCAGCCGTTCTGGTATTTCGCTCCAGTGTTGGTGCTGGGGCTCGCCCCCTGGACCGCCGCGATCGTGGCCACCCTCCATGGAGCGGCGACGACCGTGACTCGGCGCGACTGGGCCGGATCGCCCTCGATGTTTCTGGCCGGGTGGGTAATCTTTCCAGTCGTGTTCTTCAGTCTGTCGCAAGCAAAGTTACCCGGGTACGTGCTGCCCGCGATGCCACCGGCGATCCTCCTGCTGGCCCATGCGTTGGCCACTGCACTGCCTCGCCCGGCCGCGGCGCGGGCGGTGGGTCTGGGAACGGCCGCGGTTCTGGCCGCCATGGCGGTGGCGTTTTTCGCCGCGCCGGCCGTGGAAAGTGCGGGGGTGGAGGCGGGGGCCGTGCGCCCACTGGGGATGCTGCTCAGCGTGGCCGCGCTCGTGGCAGGGTACGTGGGCAACCGTGGTCGGCTTCGCGCCGCGGTGACGGTAGCCGCGCTCACCATCGCGCTGGGACTGTGGCAGCTGAACGCCACCGTGATGCCACGGCTCGACCCGGGGATCAGCACCCGCGTGGCTGCGCAAGAGGCACGGAGCCTCGCCGACGGTGGGCCTGTCCGGACCTACGGGCTGCACCGAGCCTGGCAGTACGGTCTCGAATACTACCTGGATGGCGTCCTGCCCGAATGGACCGTTGACGCCCCGGCGGGCGCATTAGTTGTCACGAACAGGCGAGGCATGCGGGCGATGCAGTTGGAAGGCGCTGGCATTGTCGTGCTGCGCGAGGTGTCGGCGGACGCGATGCTTGTTCGCACGGAGCCGGACGGTGAGCGACTGACGACCGGGAGGGATTGAGCGGGGGACCGGTCGCGTATGCGACCGCAGGGTCTATCGTCGGCCACGCGCGGTGTGCATCGCGGAATCCACTCCGTACAATCTCGGGTTGTCGCGCCCGGCCTCGATAGGCACCAGGACGTCGCGCCGGCTCACCTGGCCGATCACCCGACCGTCCGCATCGACCACCGGAAGTTTCCGAAAAGAGCGGGTCAGGAAAATGTGCGCAATGTCTGGCAGGCTTGCGGTCAGTCGGATCGACTCGGCCGGTGCGGTCATGTAGTCAGCGACTTTCCCGCCAGGCAACCCGTCTAGCGCTCCACCCACCAGCACCTTCAAGCAGTCCCGCTCGGTCAGCATGCCGAGCAGCCGCCCTTCCTCGTCCACCACCGGCGCTCCGGTCAGCCGGCTCTTGAGCAGACGGGCCATCGCCTCGTAGACTCCGGCCTCGGGTGAAAGGGTGGCCTCGGACCGAGCCATGATGTCCGCGGCGGTAAGACTCTCCATGCCGGACCTCGTACCTGTCCCTCCAACGCGGCGCCGGTGGCCGGACTGGGGCAACGACAATGCTAGTACTACTTTGTCAGATCGTTAAGACGTTCGAGAAAGACATGTTTCGCTAATTTGTGTCGACATCAGTGGGGCAAGGCTTCAGCCTTGCCTCGCA
>CALBET010000298.1 GCA_937888665.1 uncultured Acidobacteriota bacterium | reverse complement strand
CGAGACAGAGACGGTTCCTGACAAGGGCCGGCCTAGTTCGCGGTCAAAGTCCCGGGCGACGACGGCGCTCGCTCGGGCCCCTCGGCGGCCGAGAGAGTTGCGAACGACGCGGTCCTGAGGGATCATGGGCGCGTTCCGCACAACGACGTAGCCTCGCAAGGAGGGTCGAGATGCAGCATCGTCTCAGAACGGTCGCCATCGTGCTCGCAGCTGGCGTGCTGGCGCCGGTGTTGGCGTTCGGGCAAAGTCAATCACACAGCAACGCGGCCGCGGACACGGGCTGGGAGATGCCCCGCCTGGCGAACGGCCAGCCCGACCTGCAGGGCTACTGGACCACCCAGACCTTCACGCCGATGGAGCGCCCCGAGTATCTGGGCGACAAGGCGTTCTACAGCGAGGAGGAGTGGGCGCAGCTCCAGGCGCAGCTCACCGTCGACGGTGCCGACCCACTGGCGCGCCACGTCATCACCATCGGGGACGCCGAGGAACGCGCGCGAGTCCTCGATCAGAGCCACCGCGACGAGACCTACGTCCACTACGACAATGCCGTCTGGCTGGCCACGCGTGTGCCCAAAGGGTTGTCGACCCGGCGAACCTCGCTGATCACCGACCCACCCGACGGGCGGATCCCGCCACGCAACGCCCAGGCCCAGGCCCGGGCCGCGGCACAGCGCGCGGCACGTGGTGACCGCTCGTCCCTCGACGGGTATGAGTTGCGCCCGCTCAGCGAGCGCTGCATCTACTACGCCTACAACGGTCCACCGCTACAACCGCCGTCATACAACGATATCCACCAGATCTTCCAGACCCCGGACCACGTGGTGATCTTCACCGAACAGAACAACAACCCGCCACGGATCATCCCGCTCGATGGACGCCCCGCCATCTCGGAGAACATCCGCCAGTATCCGGGTGACTCGCGCGGACGCTGGGAGGGCGACACGCTGATTATTGAGAGCAGTCACTTCAACGACCGGTCCGCGTGGGAAGGCTCGAGCCGCGATCTCAAGGTGGTGGAGCGGTTCACCCGGGTGTCCGACGACCGGATCCACTACGAGTTCACCGTCGAGGACCCGACCACGTGGGATCAGCCCTGGAGCGCCGAGGTTCCGATGATGTCCACCGAGGGGCCGATGTACGAGTACGCCTGTCACGAGGGCAATCACGACATCCGGCACATCCAAGAGGTCTATCGCAACATCGAGCGGCGGAACGCTGAAGGAACGCGGTAGCGAGGGCATCCCAGGCCCCTGACCTCGGGGCGAGCAGAAGGACGCGGTCATGAGAAATCTGTTCAGCGTCGTGCTAGCGGCGGCGATCGTCTCGGTGGCGAACCCCAGCCTGGCGGCCGACGAGCCCGTGCAACTGACACACGGACAGGTCGCCGGCGTCGAGCTGGAGCACGCCGTCACCGTGTATCGCGGCATTCCCTTTGCCGCGCCACCGGTGGGCGACCTGCGCTGGAAGCCGCCGCAGCCGCCCATCCCCTGGCACGGCGTGAAAACGGCGGACACGTTCGGTCCCGCGTGTATGCAACGCCGCGCGGCGCTGATGAGCGAGGACTGTCTCTATCTGAACGTCTGGACCAAGGCCGGCTCCGCCGACGCCAAGCTGCCGGTGATGGTCTGGATCCATGGTGGCGGCTGGACGTCTGGCGCGAGCAGTAACGACACCTACGATGGGTTCGGGTTCGCCGACAAAGACGTGGTGCTGGTGTCGGTCAACTACCGGATGAGCGCGTTCGGGTTCCTGGCGCACCCGGCGCTGTCGGCCGAATCGGGGAAAGGCGTATCAGGGAACTACGGCATTCTCGACCACATCGCAGCGCTCGAATGGGTCCGCGACAACGTCGCTGGCTTCGGCGGTGACCCGGAGAACGTCACCATCTTCGGTGAGTCGGCCGGTGGTGCCAGCATCTATGCCTTGCTGGCCACGCCGCTGGCCAAGGGCCTGTTTCATCGCGCCATCTCCGAAAGCACCTGGATCACGCCGACCAACGTGACGCATCTGACGCGAGCCAACGGATTTTCAGACAGCGCGGAGGAACGTGGCCGGCAGGCCGTCGCCGGCAAACTCGAGGAACTGGGCGCTCGAAACGGTGACGACCTCCTGGCAACCATGCGGGCGATGTCGGCAGACGATGTGCTGAACATGCAGTTCGCCGTGTCACTGGCC
>CALBET010000297.1 GCA_937888665.1 uncultured Acidobacteriota bacterium | reverse complement strand
AGCGAGACTATCTGGCGTGATTTCAAATAGTTCGATGGATCCGGAACGAGTGGGACCGCTGGGGCTCGTCGTTTGAAACACAACTTGAACGAGACGTACGTCGTGCCATCGAGTGTGTCCAACTACCGTACGTGAACGAGAGCCTTTGTTGCGGGGAGTTGGGGCGCGTCCTTTTCCTTCACGAAGCTGCCCGTCTCGGATTCGTGGTCCGCGGGATAGGTGCCCGGGCAGATTGCGTCTTGCGTGCGATTCGCACAAGAGAGACGCAGGCCTTCCTGCCGAGCCTCCTGCGGGGAGACCCAGGCCTGTGGGCTGGCATGGCGCATTTGGAGGGTCAAACTGACATCCTAAACTACCTTCACGTGCTGTAGGAGCTGGCGTGTTAGTTGCGTTCACTCTCGCGGTCGTAGGGGCAACGTCGGCATGGGCCAGCGAGTCGGCTTGGTTCTGCCGCTGCGGTAGCGGCGCCGTGCATCAATGTGGCGAGCCATCCACAGTGGAGCCACTCCGGCTCGATGCCGGTTGTTTCGCCGTTACGACTCGCGTCCCCCCCGAGGGCGGAGCTGGACTAGAGGTAGCGACGGCGGGGACATCGCTGGGACTCGAGGTAGAAATGACGATGTCAACCGGTGAGCCCGCAGAGGGCAGGTGGGAGAACGTCGTTCTTCGCCCGCTGACGCATGACGCACGGCACCTTGAGCTGCGCGAGCCGCTGTCTTCCGCCGGGTACGACACGTTGACCATATCCGTCCGCGCAGAGGGGGAGCAGCCGATCGAAATCACCAGCGTTCGCACCCCCATTGCGAGTGCCGTTGCCCCGGTCCAGGGATCTGTGCTTCGGGCAACCCACCGTACTCGCCTGCGAGTGAGGCCCTCCGAGGTCCCCATCGAGTACTGGATGCCGCTTCCAGGGTTGACGGACTACCAGGTGCCGTTGACGGTGCAGCTTTATTCTTCACGCCCTGACGTAGTCCTCGACCGGAAGCCGGTCGAGGACAGCCTCGGTAACTGGGGTGTCGTGCTCACGCTCGCCCAGCAATCTACGCCCACGGACGTCGAGCTCGGATGGGACGCCGTCGTCATCGTCCGACGGTACCCCTTGCCGTCGATCGGCTCCGTGATTGCGGAGGCGCCGCCGCGGGCTTGGCTTGAGCCGACGGCCACGGTGCAAGTCGGCTCCAGACGTATCACCGATGCCACGCGGAGCGCTCGTACCGATAGTGTTGATGCCGAGCAGATCATTGTTGAGCTACTGGCCTGGAAGGCGCTGCTATTCAGCCAGCGACGCGGCTGGAGTGGGCATCCTCCGTGGTGGGTCGATGCGGAGTCGGTGCTCCGCCGGCGACGTGCCACATGCACGGGAAGCGCGAATCTCGTTACGTCCGTCGCACGCACGGCCGGCATCCCAACCCGCTTGATCGCGGGGCTTACGCTCGAGGAGCCGCTCCAGACGCACTTTCTAGTGGAGTCCTGGCTCGGCCCGCAGCGCCGGTGGCGGCTTTACGAATCGCAATGGACCCAGGCATTCTACCCGCGCGACTCCTTCGTCACGTTGCGCATTGTGCACCCCGACGACGAGGGACCTCAGGCGCTTGTCAAATCGAGATTTGCAGCGCCAGGAGTCCCGTGGAAGAGTCGGGATGAAGTCCTTACCGGGTGGGGCTCGGTATCGCAGGCGCCCGGGTACCCAGGGCTTGCAGGGTGCCGGGAGTGTGACAACCACGCGTGGAGAGTAGCCGAACTCCGGTCGTCCGAAGTCCAGATGGAGGAGGTTTTCGACATCGCCCTCCACCTGTGGCGGGGTGCCTTGGGACGCGCGTTTGAGAAGGGTGAATTCCCACCGGCAATCGACGCCATCTTGGAGGCGACTACGCAGGCCGATGTTGTCGATGGGATCCGAGATCGTCAGCAGACCGTCTTGGACTGACTGAGTGGGCGTCGGATGATGGATGCGCTCATGCAGGAGGAGAAGGACGGGGGCGCTCGGGTGCGCTGGGACACGGGGACGGAGTGGTCGCGCCGAAGCGAAACCACCAGGTTCCGACACACCCTCGCCGGGGCCGCCCCGAGCACGTCGGGAAGCCCATTCTCGGGCGGTCCTCCGAGCGGGTTTTCGACACGCCCCGACAACGGGCCGTGCGACCGCTCAGTGACCTCGGCTGCTCGGGCGCGGCGCCGCCTTCATGGGCGGCAGCGCATCCTCCCTCATCCAGGCAGCGAACTCCTCGTCCGTCATCCCCATCCATGCCTGCGTCGACGGACCCATGCCGTCGAGCCCCTGCTGGTGGGCAAGGCGGAAGGCGCCCCGGGCCTCGTCGTCGCTCTTGAAGTGCCCGTGGCGGTACCAGGACATCGCTGGGCTCACCTGAGTCAGCCCGGCGCCGATGTCGATGCCGCGGCGCCGTGCTCGCTGACTGCCCTTCCCGTTCTCGCTGACCTGGCCCATAGCGTCCTCCAAGCGCCCCGTGAACGCGGGCAGCCCGTGGCAGGAGCCTAACCCTCGGGCGACCTACGCGGCATCTTCCGGGGCGGACAGCTCCCGCAGGCGTCGCGCCACCATCGACTGGCTGGCTCCGAGTGCCGCCGCCGCTTTCCGCACGCTGCCGTGCTGGGCGAGCGCAGCCGACGCCTGCTCGGCGGTGAGAGCACCGCGGGGACGACCGACCTTGATCCCTCGCGCCCTTGCGGCGTCGAGCCCCGCCTGGACACGCTCGCGGGCGAGGTTGGCCTCCAGCTCGGCCATCGCGCCGGCGATCTGGAACATCGCGGTCCCGAGGGGCGTGCTCGTGTCCAGGCCCTCCTGGTGGCTGGCGAGCGCGACGTTGCGGGATCGCAGCTCCTGCAAGAGGCCCACGAGATGCGAGAGCGATCGAGCCAGGCGGTCCCAGCGCCAGGTGGCGACCACGTCTACCTCGCCGCGGCGGACGGCCTTCATCATCGCGGCGAGCGCCGGCCGGTCCTCGCGCCGTCCGGACCACCCTTCGTCCGCGAAGACTCCCACGACCGTCCAGCCCCGGGCCTCGGCCATGCGCTCCAGGGCCTCGCGCTGGTAGGCAGTGCCGTGCTTGTCGGCTTGCGCCCGCGTGGAGACGCGGGTGTAGATGGCTGCTCGCATGGGCCGGTTCACGCAGCCCCCCTTCGCCCGAGCGACGCCCGCACCAGGTCGAGCAGCCTCGGCCGATGCCGGTCCACGAACGCC
>CALBET010000296.1 GCA_937888665.1 uncultured Acidobacteriota bacterium | reverse complement strand
CGATCCACAGGTTGTGCGACCCGGCCTCCGGCACCTGATAGCGAGCGACCTCTCGGGGCGTGTCCCAGTCGCTCCAGTCGATGATGTGGATCCATCCGGCGGCCCGTGACGGCGTACCGCCTGCCTGCGCGCTGAGCCCACCGTAGGGGAACGACTCATCACCGGCAAACAGATAGAACGTCCCGGTGGACTGGCTCCGATACGGAAACGCCGCATGGTTCCACCCGCTGGGGTAGGTATAGCGTCCCAGCTCGACCGGCTGCTCGGGCGTGCCGCCGCGTCCCCCGCCGCCGACGTCAACGGCCACGACGCCGTCGGTCCAGTTCGACGAGAACGCCACCCCTTCGCTGACCCACACATCGTGCACGCTGTGCCCGGGTGTGCCCAGTTCAAAGCGGCCCACCCGCTGCGGATGACTCGGATCTTTGATGCTGATGACGTCGTAGCGACGGCCCGCGCTGAGCGCGAACACATGGTCTTCAGAGATGAACAGGTTGTGCACGCCGCCGGTCAACTGGTCGGTGAACTCGGCCAGCACCGGTACGCCTTCGCGGGGGTTTCCGACCCCCAGCACGACGATCCCGTTTTTGCGGTCGGACGCACCCTCCCGGCTGATGACCGCGATGTCTCCATCTTCTGAGACCTTGACGTCGTTGATCGTCCGTGCATCGACCTGCACGTCGTGCAACTTCTCGATGTTGGCCGGATCGGTCACGTCCCACACATAGGCGCGTCCGTCGGCGCCCCACGTGCCGGTAATCGCGTAGTCGCGCCCGTCAGTCCCCTCCCAGATCCACAGATCGGAGGAGTGGCGGTCGAGCACCTTGCCCCGCCCCACCACCTCCACGTCGCGACCGACATCGCGTGGATCGATCGACACGGTGCGAGCCGCCGAGTGGACGCCGGTGGCGGCCACGACCGTGTAGGTGCCCGACCGCTCCGCGACGAAACGTCCCTCGTCCGTGATCTGCGCGGCCGCACCGGCCGCGATGATGGAGGCCGACGTCTGCCCACCGACCCCGAACTGGATCGGCACGCCCCGTACCGCCAGCCCGCGAGCATCCTTTGCGCTCGCGGTGAACCGGATCACATCGCCGGTCCTGGCGCGCTCCACGCTGGCCTGCAGTTCGAGGGACGACACCGGATTGGGTTCGACCTCGATGGACAGCGTGTCGGTGACATCCTCGGCCGCCGCCGTCATCTCGAACGTACCGGCGCCGCCCAGGGTCAGGAACCCGAACGGATCCACTGACACGACACGCGATCCGGCCGTCGAGAAGGTCACCGGCACATCGAGTCGGGTCTGGCCAAGCGAATCGACGACCTGGACCGTCAGCCGCGGTCGCGTGCCCACGTAGAACTTCGGGGGCACCTGCGTGAAGGTGACCCGCTCGACCGGCGGCTGGGGCACATGCACGGCCACCTCGGTCTCCGCCCGCGCATCAGGGCGAGGCCTCGTGTCGCCCGGGTTCTTGGGCACCAGGGCGACGAGCGTGAAATCGCCCGGGCGAAACGCGTCGACCTCGCCCGCCGCGCTCACGCCAACGCTGCGGCGCGCCCGGGAGTAATAGACCACCGTGGCGTCGTCGACAATCTCGCCGGCTGCATCACGCACCGTGGCCACCAGGGTCGCCTTCTCACCCACACCGAGCGTCAGGCGGCCCGGGCTCACCTCGACGGAGACCGCCGGCTCAAGCGGTACTTGGGCGGCGGCTCCGGACACCACCACGAGGCACACCGCGACGCCAAGGGCTCCCAGACGTGTCACTCGGATCTCCTCATGTCGAAGACAACCGGCTCGGTATCCACCAGGGTGTTGCGCAGCTGCGGCATCCGAGCGTTCGCGCGAACGAGTGCTCGGGACCTCGCCGGACAGGGCGCGAGCCGGATCATTGTAACGCCGCGGCCGGGCCGCATTCTCGGCGTGGCGACGAGACCGGAGATTTACCCGGCTGACCAGGCGCACTAGGCCCGAATATTGGCCGTCTGTGACCCAGATACAGCGCCGTCAACCGCGATGACTCGCGAGGCGAATGCATCGGGGCGATTCCCACGGGGCACCGCGCACCGGGCGAACGGACAATTCTGCGCTAGTATCTGGTGAGAGAACACGCAGTTTTGTGAATATCGCAACCAGCCAGGAAATATGTATATTCACTACAAGATGTTTATTTACAAACAGATACGAGACATACAAAACATCACTTTCGCTTGACATTCGCCTGGCGCGTTTCTAGAATACACATCGGGATCAAACATGGCTGATGTGAGCCAGACCCAACCGCGACGATCACGAGCGATATACCGAGAGACCGAGAGGACATCACCAATGCCAGAGGACCGCAGCACCCGCGACCGCGAGAAAGCCATCGAGATAGCGGTGGGCCAAATCGAGAAGCAGTTTGGCAAGGGCGCCATCATGCGCCTCGGCCAGAACGCCGTGACCTCGGTCGCGCACATCTCGACCGGGTCGATCAGCATCGACCACGCGTTGGGCATCGGCGGCGTACCAAGGGGGCGAGTCGTCGAGGTCTATGGTCCAGAGGCATCGGGAAAGACCACACTGACACTGCAGGTCATCGCACAAGCGCAGCGCAATGGCGGTACCGCCGCGTTCGTCGACGCCGAACATGCGCTCGACCCGACCTATGCCCGAAAGCTCGGGGTCGACCTTGACAATTTGCTGGTCTCGCAGCCGGACAACGGTGAGCAGGCGCTGGAAATCGTCGAGATGCTGGTGCGCTCTGGCGGCGCGGACGTCGTCGTGGTCGACTCGGTGGCGGCGCTGGTGCCACGCGCAGAAATCGACGGCGAAATGGGTGACGCCCAGGTCGGTCTCCAGGCCCGTTTGATGTCGCAAGCCCTCCGGAAGCTGACGGCGGTCGTCGCCAAGTCGTCGACCTGTTTGATCTTCATCAATCAGCTCCGAGAGAAAATCGGCGTCATGTTCGGCAGTCCGGAGACCACGACGGGCGGCCGGGCGCTGAAGTTTTATGCGTCCGTCCGGATCGACATCCGGCGTATTGGTGCCATCAAGGACGGCGACGTGGTGACCGGCAACCGGACGCGCGTCAAGGTGGTCAAGAACAAGCTTGCGCCGCCATTCAGGATCGCGGAATTCGACCTCATGTATGGCGAGGGTGTGTCACGCGAAGGCGACCTGCTCGACCTGGCGGTCGAGCGACGCATCGTGGAGAAGAGCGGAACCTGGTTCTCCTACGGTGGCGAACGGTTGGGACAAGGTCGCGAGAAAGTCAAACTGTTCCTGAAACAGAACCCGGAAATCTTTGAGACCATCGACACGCGGGTTCGGAAAGAGCTTGGACTCACGGGCGAGCCCGCCGCCACTGAGCCAGCACCAGCACCGGAAGCGGAAGCGGTACCCGCCTAGTTTCCGACCACACGCGGTCTTCGTCAACCGGCGTCGCTGGCTCTGCCGCGGCGCCGGTTTCTTCTTGTACTTTTCGTCCGACTTCGGTACTGTGCGACGCAGGGGCGCGGACTTGTACTCGCGGCGCATTTCCGGTACTGTGAGGCTGCGCATGGGCGTTCGACCAGACTTGTACTCGGCGCCGCTTTCCGGTAACGCTGACACCCACACCATGGGCTCCGTGATCGATCGGCTCAACGAATTGCCCCCGCTGCCGCAGCGCACACCCGCGCCGCGACGAACCGGTCGGTATGTGTTGTTGCTGGTCACCATCCTGCTCGTGGCCAACGCCATCGTCGGGGAACGCGGGCTGGTCGCCCTGTTTCGCGCCAACCAGGAACATGCCCGACAGCAACTGGTCATCGACGCGTTGCGCGCGGAGAACGGACGCCTCCATCGTTACGCCCAGGCGCTGTCCGATGATCCGCGCGTCATCGAAGACGTCGCCCGCCGCGAGCTGAGCATGATCAAACCGGGCGAGCAGCTGTTCATCGTCAAAGACAGTGAAGCCGCGCCCCTGCCCGCGCCACCCGACGAAGACACCGCCTCGGCGCCAGCCACCCCATAGCCCCGCTGGAGCCGCCGGCTCACACCCAGTCGTTCAGCTTTCCCGTCGCACTACTCGAGCACGGCGCGCACGGCGTGGGCCGACTCGAGGACGCCCCAGCCGGTCAGGTCGGCGAGGAGA
>CALBET010000295.1 GCA_937888665.1 uncultured Acidobacteriota bacterium | reverse complement strand
AAGAGACCACGCGGGAAAGCCGCCCGAACAGTTCTCGGCGAACGGACTCCATCGATTTATCGCATTGCGGATGGGCGTTCATTCGATCGGCGCCAAAGTGACAGGGTCCGCGGTCATCGCCTCGGCGGGGCGCTTCGTCACCTATCAGTCACAGGGCATCGCGGTCGCCGACGCCCCGGCACGCTACGGCTTTGCGCTCTTTCTGGGCTATCTCGGCATCGCCACATGCGCCGCGGTTCGACAGTCAATGCGCGCCGTCCAAACCCGACATCACCCTGAGACGCTCCGCACGCCGGTTCAACGTGCGCTGGCCTGGCTCTCCATCGGTGGGAGCGTCGCCGTGATTCTGTTCGCGGTGACGCTCTGGTCTGACCTTTCACACCGCCTTCGCGGTCTGCGGGTTGCAGCGTATCTGGGACTATTCATTCGCGGGCGCGCTTGGTGTGCTGCCCTGGATCCTGCCGACCCTCATCGGGGTCCCCGGCATCGTGCTTGGCACACGCGCTACTACCGCCGCACGTTCGGCCGCGGCCCTGCCGCCGCCGGCGTCGCCGTGTAGGGGGGACCCTCGACGGGGTGCCGACAGGACGGCGCCGCACGTCTTCCCAGTCCCGGAGAGCCCGAACAACACGGAGGAACGGCCCGTCGCCGTGTCAGCGGTCGCGGAACCGTGTATCGACAGGACGCCCCGTTGAGGCATGACGTAGTTCATCATCGTGAACACGCCCTTCTTCATCTCGCCCGCGTACTCGGTCCCCAGGATCACCAGTTCCCGATGCTCCAGATCGAGTTCGATACTCGTCTTTGACGTCATCCCTGTCGTGTGCCGGTTTGCGGGAAACTGCCCGGCGTTGAAGATCACGGCGGCCGGCCGCCCGAAGGCCTCCAGTTCGTCCCGGCTGGGCCGGATCAGCATCGTGTGCATGAAAAGCGCGTGGTCCGGACGTTCTTCGCCGACTCCGGGTGCTTCACCACCCTCTTGTCTTTGGGTGACCGGCCAGTCTTCGTCCCCGAATAGGCGATCAAGGCACCGGAATCCGCGATGACGCTGTCGCGCTCTGTCCGGATGGCCTGCTGGTACAATCGGGCGGGCGGAAGATTTCGCTGGATATCGTCAACCGTAATGGCCTGGTCGTGAAGATTGAACGGGGACAGTGACCGACGCTCCGGGCACGTGTCGTCGCAGGCGATGGGACGAGATGACGCTCCTGCGGCGAGGCCTCGTACGAGATTGTACCGCAGGAGGTGGTCGTTCGCGTGGGCACTGAACCAGACCGGGGCGCGGATGCGTGGTGCGGGAGGCGCGGGGGGACCCAGCGCGGGACAGAGGCGCTTATGAAACCGATCGTCACGCTCACCCTCAACCCGAGCATTGATGCGGCCTGTCAGGTAGAGCTCGTGCATCCGATTCGCAAGATTCGCACGTCAGACGAGCGCTTTGATCCCGGCGGCGGCGGCATTAACGCTAATGCGTCAAAAACTCAGCCGCTCGCGAGGGCATTGGCGATGCGGGTGAACGCCTGACGCGTTGGGATATTGTCGGTCATTCGGAGCCGCGTCCTGCCAGCGGGGCGGACCAGCAAGGCGGCGCGATGGAACAGCTCGAAGCGGAGCGTCTGCACGCTCTGCAGCAGGGGCACAACGGTGTGCTTCCGGGTGCGGCGCCGCTGGGGGGCGCCCGTCTCAAGGTGGAAATTGGTGAGCAGGTTGTGGGCGAGGACCACCAGCTGCTGCCACGCCCTGTTGGCCGCGTAGGTCTGGGTCGGGACGCTGTGAAAGGCGAGCCCGGTCTTGAGCTGGGCGATGGTCTTCTCGTGGTTGCCCCGCCCGCACGCGAAGTACCAGAGGTTCCGGACCGTCAACGAGAGATTGCTGGTCACCGCAGAGTATTCGTAGTGCCCATCGTTGGGATCAAACAGGTCGAGCTGATAGTTCTTGGTCGCCCGGTGGTGGACCTGCTTCCGATAGATCGTCACGGGCATCGGGATCTGCCAGGGCGTCTCGGCACCCGGCACCGCGAAGCCCGTGACGCCGGGCGCCACCGGGACCCAGGTGGGGCGGTCCCGGATGTAGTGCTGCAGATCCAACCAGCGATAGAACGGGACTTTGATGGCATAGCCGACGTCGCGCCCCTGCAGCCACCGCAGTACATCCTGACGGAAAAACGCCCCATCCATGCGACACCGCAGCCGAGCTCCGCCCGTGCGCAGCGCGGCCAGTTGCGGCCACAGCGCCCGCAAGAACGGCAGGCCCGCCTTCCCGTCGTGGACGTTCCCCGACCGATTCTTGACCCGCAGGATGTGCGTGGTCTCGGCCAAGTGCGCCATGATCGGGTAGGAACTGGGCACCTTCCGGTGGTGCGGGTTGTAGCCGCGCGCGGCCCGTTCGACCTGCAGGCCAGTCGACACCACGACCCCAGCGACATCGACCGTCCAGGTGCGCAGGCCCAACCCCGGCAGCAACTGGCTTGCCACGGCGGCATTGAGCGCCTGGAAGCGGGTGATCGTCCGCATCGTGACGTGCCGCAGCCACCGACTCAGGGTCCGCGCGGTGGGCACCACCCGCACGGTGCCGAACCGTTGGAAGACCGGGTCATCCGCGACGTAGGCGACGTGCCGCAGACGCCGCCCGCCGACGATCACCAACCCGACCAGCACCCGGACCATCGCCACCACCCCGAAGTCGCCCCAGCGTGGCAGGTCCGCGAACGCCTCGCGCACCTGCTGATTGAATCGGCGCGTGCGCACGTAGGTCCCCAGCAGCTCCAGGCCGGCATACGAGGTGAGGCGGACGTCCCCGAATTCAAACGGCAGATCCCCATTGACACGGGCGCGCACATCGGCTTTTCTTCGTCTCACGGTCGGTGGCCTTTCAGTTGTGGGAGAAGGGTTTGGGTCGCACCTCCTTTCAACCACACTGGAAGGCCTTTTTCAATTGCAAACTGCTTTTGTCGCTCAGAAAATTGACGCATTAGGGTTAATCAGCGACCACGAGGTGGAGATCAGAAATGCCTGGCAGCATCACTTTGGAGGTTGAGGTCACCAACATCTCGCGTCACGGCTTCTGGATCTTTTTGGGAGACAAGGAGCTGTTCCTGCCCTTCGAGGAGTTCCCCTGGTTCAGGTGTGCTCCCATCGAGGCTATCCTCAACGTTGAGCGCCCTCACGCCCACCATCTGTACTGGCCCGACCTTGACGTCGACCTGAGCGTCGAATCCATCGAACACCCCGAGCGGTTTCCCCTCACCGCGAAGGTCTGACGCTGGAAATCCCAGTGCAAGGGACCCATCCGTCTCGAATTCGTTGTCAGGCGCCAGTGGAAGCTGAACCCGACCCCGGCAGTGGGAAATCCCACAAAGCTGTCTGCGCGGTCCGACCTGCAAGGCAGTAGAAGGGAAGCGTCGTACCAGCGCTGCGATTCGAGCGCCTCGGCCTGCGCCTCTGGACGGAAGCGAACGGACCACTTCACCGACGACTCTAAAGCCTCTGCCGCACCTCACTCCAGGGACTGCGGCGGTTGGGTGCTCGACGTGTTCCGCCCAACGCCGGTCCAGTGCGACTCTTGCTCCGGCGTCAGGGAGAGCCGGCGAGCCGGTCAATCGGCCGACGTTGAACCTCGCTGAGGCAGATCTGCCACGCCCCACGTCCTGCGCACGTCGTCTTCTAGCTGCCTCTGCCGCGCCCTCACCCACGGAGCGTAATGCCGCTCGGTAATTTTGATCGACGCGTGACCCAGCAGCACTGAGACATGCGAGAGCTCGACACCCTTGAGCAGCAAGGACACGGCGAACGTGTCGCGGAAGCGATGCGGATGGCCGCCGGCGATCGGCGGTTCTGCCATCGCGAAGATCTTCCGGAACACTCGATTCCAGCTCTTGACCGTGGTTTCCCGTTCGCTGCGGCCGTCCCAGAAGACGTAGTCCGGATGCGCATTCGGGGTGTTCTCGAGCACGGTCATCACGGCCGGGGGCAGCGGCAAGTAGACCGGTGCGCCGGTCTTCTGCGTGTACAGGAACAACCGGCTGTTCTTGAGACGGCTCCGCTCGAGACAGGCCGCGTCTTGCATCCGCAGGCCCGAATACCGCAGCAGAAGGACCATCGCCCGGGCCTTGGGCCAGAACGAGCCCCAGCTGGCGAGTGCGTCGGCGGCCTTCAGGATGCGTTCGACCTCGGCGTCTTCGAACGGGAGCGTCGGCCGCTGGGTGACCTTCGGCGGCTTGAGGAGCCTGGCCCGGGTTCGTCTCGATCCAGCCCGAGTCTTCGCAGAACCGGAGAAAGCCGCGGAGGCACTCGAGGCGTTTCACCGAGGACAGTGCGGAGTAGGTCCACTCGCTCCGAAATGTCCGCAGCGTGGCGACGTCGAGCTGCTTGAGCAGGCTGATGCCCTTCGCCCGACAGAACGGAAGGAGCTTGCCTCCGAGCAGCTCGCGCCGTTTCTGAATCGTGGTCGCGGCCAGATGACGCGCCGCGGCGTCCTCGAAGTACAGCTCGACGGCGCCCCATTCGCGCGTCTTCATGGAGCGACGGCGACTGGTACGTCGCGTACAGAAATCCCCGGAGCCAACGGGCAAGGTCGGACGAAAGAAGAGGCTCGTCAGAGCCTGAGTGCCGAGATTGGGCCTCATCCTGGACGATGAGCCTTGTCCTGTCAGCCTAAGTCATTGATTCGTAATGTGTTGCGGGCGTATGGGCCGGACTGGACGATGTCCGCAACTGGTCCGATAAGATGATGTGTTGACATTGTGTATACATGACACCAGAGTAGGGACATCGACGTCTCGACATGGGCGTCGCATAGGGAGCAAACCATGGCAGCCACTGCAACCGCCGCGCGGACACGAACCATCAACATCCGCATCGAGGAAGAGCGACGCACGCTCATCGATCGAGCCGCTGAGGCTGCCGGGAAGGACCGTACTCAGTTCGTTCTGGACGCAGCAACCCGTGAAGCGATAACTGTACTTCTCGACCAGCGGTATTTTCAGCTGGACACGGATGCGTTCGCGAAGTTCAACGCTGCCCTGGATGCGTCTCCCGTCGAGAACCCGCGTCTGCGGGAGCTTCTCTCTAGAAAAGCGCCCTGGGAGCGATGAGTGCGGCAGGAATTAGCGCTCCAGAGCACCTGACAGCCGAGCACGACGTTAGCGCTTTCGACTCCGGTACGCCTGAACTCGACAATTGGCTGAAACGCCGAGCGCTTGGGAATGAGGCGCTGGGCACCTCACGGACCTACGTCGTGACAGAAGGCGGACGTGTGGTCGCCTTCTATGCGCTTGCGAACGGCGCAATTGCTCACAAGGACGTGTCCGCCAAAACGAGGCGCAACATGCCGGATCCGATTCCGGTGATGGTGCTTGCGCGTTTGGCCGTCGATTCCGCCTACCAGAAACAAGGTCTTGGTTCCGCGCTTCTAAAGGACGCCCTGTTCCGCACCATCGCGGCCGCTCAAATCGCTGGCATTCGCGCGGTGCTGCTTCATGCGATGTCAGACGACGCGAAGCGCTTCTATGCACGTGCCGGATTTCACGAGTGTCCGGTCGATCCAATGATAATGATGATGATGATCACGCTCGCCGAGGTTGAGAAGAACCTCAGCCCGCCCAGCGCGAACTGAGGATTCTGTAGCAGCTCTCCTTTGGGGGAAACGGAACTTCGCCGTACGTGTTCTTGATCCGTATTTGCCCCCCTCCCCGACTCGTTGCGATGCGTCCGCGCGTCGCTGACGCCGAGGCCTACAAGACGGAGCAGGAGGTCGAGGAGGTCCTGACACGATGGGGACCAGACGGGCCTTGAGGGCGACGGTCGGCGCGGTGTCTCACGCTCGAGACGGAGAAGGCCCGATCTCGGAGCCCTGACGGCATCGGGCCGGAACTTTCCGAGAGCTGCGACCGGGCGTCGACGACGAACGCCTCCTGGCCGCCGCGGCGTCGGAAGGTCGGGCGCTCGTGACCTTCGATCTCGATTTCAGCGATGTCCGTCGGCCTGCACGGTCGTCAGCCGCGTATCGCAGGCGCCCTCATCGCATCTTGTCAGCCCGGCGAATCGCCCGTGTCTGGGCAACGCAGGGCGGCTAGCCCTTCACGGTACGACAGGTACCGGAGACGTAACCCTAGCTCGTCGACGGCGCAGGCATTTCGCACGCGCTTGCCGCGACCACTCCCGCCCTCGAACGGCGGCGGGGCCACTCCCAGCCGCGTCGCCAACCATTCCACATACTCCCCGCGGGTGGGGGGATGACCGTCTGAGACGGCGTACGTCCGACCGGCCGCTCCGGCGGCGGCTACCACTGCGGCGGCGGCGTCTTCGACATGAATGAGATTCAAGTATGCGTCGGCAGACCCGGCAATGGGCGTGCCCGAGCTGACACTGGCCGCATGGGGTACCCGTCCGGGCCCGTAGAGTCCGGCCATCCGCAGCACGACGGCATCGCGCCCCCGGGCGTGCGCACAGAGGAGCCGCTCACCCGACAGGCAGGCCTGGCCGCCGCCACCCGTGGGCTCGCACCGAGTTTCCTCATCCACCCACTCGCCGGCATCCTGTCCGTACACGCCGGTCGAGCTCACGTAGACCACGCGGCCCGTGGACTCGGGCAGTGCATCCAGCACGGCGCGCAGGCCGGCGACGTGGATGTCCGGCATCGTCGCCGCGGACCGCCGGTCTCGCCCCACCGCAAACACCACCGTGTCGACCACCGGGAGGGAGGCCGTTGCGGGCAC
>CALBET010000294.1 GCA_937888665.1 uncultured Acidobacteriota bacterium | reverse complement strand
AGCATCTTGCCGAGGAGCTCGACGCCCTAGATATGAGCGCAGCGGCGCTTGCGCGCCAGCTCAAGGTGCCAACCAACCGCGTCACTGAGATCCTCAACGGGAGACGCGCCATCACCGGCGACACCGCCCTCCGGCTCGCCCACTTCTTTGGCACGAGCGCAGGGTTCTGGCTCAACCTGCAGAGTCTCTACGAGCTGCGCCTCGCTGCACAGAAGACCGGCAAGGCGATCAAGAAGCTGCCAACGCTCAAGCAGGTCCAACAAGAACACGCGTCCGCATGAGGCCGCGAGCAGCTCGACGCATCCTCTCCACCACTGGCATCGATTCCCGAGCCCTGGCGAGGACTGCAGAGGACTGAGAACAGCGGGATCAGCGACGTGAAATCAACCCTTTAGCCTGCCTTTAGACCAGAAGTCACACGCAGTCACACGGGATCGACCAGCCGGTGGGACGGACGTGCCTCACGACCCTCCCCACGCTGCGGCAGTGGGATGGGCAGCCAGTCCCGGCGTCCCTGCCGGCCCGCGTGGTCCGGGAGCACCAGCGGCTGGAGACGGTCGACCAGCAGGTCCGTGCGCTCGAGAAAGAGCGACAGACCCTGCTGGCGACGGCACAGACGAAGGCAGTCGCACAAGCGAAAGTGCTCGCTGAGCGGTGCGGGATCGGCTCGCGTGGTCATGGCAGCACTCCCCTGTGAGTAGGTCGATCTCGACAATCAACCTCTTGCCATGACCGCTCGCTTTCCTCAGCGGTTTTTGCCCACAGAACGAAACATAACCTGCGGTGCTGGAGCCACCATCGCGCCACGTCGTCGGGCGGGCACGCTCGAGACGGTGGTCCGTACAAGGCCACCCCTGGTGACATAATCCCCACTGTTCGAGCCAGGCCCAGGCCTCAGACCCACGTCGACCGCATGGCACGGGCGTTCGAGCAGAAGTTCGTGTACGAGGTGACCGAGGCAGTCAAGCTGGTACGACTGTGACCGCTCGTGGACCCGAACACCCGCGGGCAAGAAGGGCGACGGACGATCCCCACCCATGAGCACTCTCTCCGAATTAGCCATCGGCTTCGTGGGCCTGGGCAACATGGGCGGCCCGATGGCCGCCAATCTGGCCCGCGGGCACGGTGCGCTTCGCGTGTACGACCAGGCCGGGACGGCGTCGCGCGCGCCGGACGGCTCCGTCGTCTGCGAGAGCGTCGCGGGGCTGAGCGCTCAGGTCGACACTGTCTCTATGTGCCTTCCCGACGGGCGGGCCGGCCTCAGCGTGGCGCGGGAGATTCTCGCGGCCCCGCGGTCTCGCGTACGCACAGTCGCCGACCATTCGACCGTGGGCATCGCTGCGGCCGAATCACTACACCGATGCTTCGCCGACGGCGGCATCGAATACGTGGATGCGCCTGTTTCCGGCGGGACGGCGGGCGCCGCCAAGGCCACCATCTCGGTCATGTACGCCGGCAGCGCCGCGACGCTGGAGCGGCTGCGTCCGGTCTTCGCGACGATGTCGAAGCACGTGTTCCACATCGGCGAGACCCCCGGCCAAGGTCAGGCGATGAAGCTGGTGAACAACTTCCTGTCGGGGGTCGCCATGGCGGCGACCAGCGAGGCGGTCGCGTTCGGTGTCGGACGAGGCGTGTCCATGCGGACCATCCTCGACGTGCTCAACGTGTCAACGGGTCGAAACACCGCCACCAGCGACAAGTTTCCGAACCGCATCCTCACGGAGACCTATGACGCGGGGTTCACCAGCACGCTCCTGGCAAAGGACCTGGAACTCTACGAGCAGGCGCTCGCGAATGACGGCGCCGCCAACCCCGTGAGTGCCACCGTCGTCGACTTGTGGCGGCAACTCGACGCGGCCGAGGGTCCGGCGGACTTCACGCGTATCTATCCCTTCGTGCGCGACCGGCGGTACCGGAAGGCATGAGTCGTCCGGCGCTGAAACCCCACGACGCAGCCCGCTGTCGTTCGCGTCGCACTCCGTTGATCGAATTTCTTGTGG
>CALBET010000293.1 GCA_937888665.1 uncultured Acidobacteriota bacterium | reverse complement strand
AGGGGACGTGCGTCCAAGAACCGGCATTCCGTTAACTCGGGGGGTCTAATCCTGATCTCGACGTCGGTGATGTGATGATACGGCGTCGTAAACACCAGCGTCGGGTCCTCGCGGGCCTTGTCGCCTATCCGTGTCAGGTCTGTGGCCACCGCGTTCTCGCTCCTTGCATAGCGTCGATGTTTCCCCCTTCACGGTCGACTCCCCGTGGGGGCCTTCGCTCCGCGGGGGTTAGCCGCCTCATCGCTAGGCCATTGCGGCACACCGGCCCCCATCACTTGCGACGCGGCCATCCCCACGCCCTCTTGTGACATTGGACGGGGTACTCGGGGGCCTACGGGGACACTTCTCCCCAAGAGCCTGGAACGTCGCTCGCCTGGTTACTTGCCTGTCTTCGAGTGGACGCCGACGGCAGACGGGAGCGGTTCACGAGTCGGATCTTGCCGCCGTATATGCGCCGCTCCCCCAAGGTGGCGGAGGTGCTACCGGTCCTCTACCTGCGCGGGTTGTCGACGGGAGATTTTCGGGCGGCGCTGCCGGTGCTGTTGGGGGACGATGCGGCCGGGCTGAGTGCCACCAACATCGCGCGCCTCACCGCGGTGTGGGAGGAGGACTACCGGCAGTTCCGGCGGCGCGACCTGGCCGATCGCGACTACGTGCATGTGTGGGCGGATGGCATCCACTTCAACATTCGGCTGGAGGACGACCGGCTCTGCACCTTGGTGGTGATCGGGGCCCGTCCCGACGGGACGAAGGAACTGATCGCGCTGGAAGACGGGTACCGCGAAAGCACCGAGAGCTGGGCCACCGTGCTCCGCGACCTGCACCGTCGGGGGATGCGAGCGCCCGTGGTGGCCGTCGGTGACGGCGCGCGGGGGTTCTGGGCCGCCGTGCGCGCCGTGTGGCCGGAGACGCAGGAGCAACGCGACTGGTGGCACAAGATCGGGAACGTGCTCGACAAGCTCCCGACGCGGCTTCACCCGAAGGCGAAGCGCGCGCTCCGCGAGATTATGTACGCCGAGACGCGCGCCACCGCCGAGGAAGCCCTGGACGTCTTCGTGGCTGGCTACGGGACGAAGTATCCGAAAGCGACGGCGTGCCTGGAGAGTGACCGCGACCGCCTGCTCACGCACTTTGCGCTGCCGGCCGAGCACTGGCAGCACGTCCGGACCAGCAACGTGATCGAGTCGCCGTTTGCCACGGTCCGACTCCGCCAGCGTGTGACCAAGGGCGCGGGCTCGCGCACCAAGGGGCTCCTGATGGCCTACAAGCTGCTTGAGATGGCGCCGCTCCGGTGGCGCCGTCTCAACGGGGCCCACCTGCTCCCACTCGTCCGCGCGGGGGTGACGTTCATCGACGGGGTCCGGCAGGAACGAAGTAACGAGAAGGGCCGGAAGGAAGCCGCCTGATCACACCGATCCACGACATTTGACAATATCTCTACTGGGCGGCTGACTAGGCCTTGCCCAGAGGGGCCTGCCCGCTTCGCGGGCTCCCCCGTGACGTCGTAATGCCCGAGGCGGGTGCCGGGACTCAGAGACATCGTGGTCTGTAGTGGGCCAATTATACGGGGCCGGCGGACAGCCGGGGTGGTACGGACTTGCGGTGTTAGGGCGACGACGGGACCAGGCGCTTCAGCTCTTCTTCCCAGTTTTCGACGAGCACCAGTTGTGGGCCCACTGATGTGCCCGAGTCGTCGGACAGCTCCTTGACCATCAGAAACCGCTGTCCGTCGGGATGCAGGTCGTGGGTGCGCTCCGGAATCAGTCGGTACTCGGGGGTCTCGAAGAGCACCTCGGATCCGCCCGCCCTGAACGTCGGCTCGACCTGTAGGACGGCTACCCGCATCATCGCCGTTGGGGTGCGATAAAACAGCTCGCGACCGTCAGCTGACCAGAGCGGATGCTGTCCACCATCGGTCGAGATCGCCTGCTTGCCGCCCAGGTCGGGGAACCGCTGCACATACACCTCTGGCCGGCCTGTCTCGTAGGATTCGTAGGCCATCCACCCCCCGTCAGGCGACACGACTGCGTTGACCTCGACAAACTCGCTGTCGAGCAACAGCCGCGTCGCCCGATCGCCCTCCATGGAGACCAACCCGACATCCGGCGGCCGTGCACGCGCCTCCCAGTACAGCAATGTCTGCCCGTCTGGTGACCAGCCGCTGGGCGCCATGTTGCTGACGCCTCGACCCTCTCGCACGAGGCGTTCGGCCTCTCCCGAACCGTCCGCCTGTGTCTGAAACAGGGCCACATCTCCCCCACGTTCCGACACGAACACGACACGCTCCCCATCCGGCGCCCAGAGCGGAGCGTAGTCTCGTTCCGCCTCGGTCGTCAGTCGTGTCTCGGTCCCACGCTCCAGATCATGGACCCAGATGTCGCCGACGCTCCCCTCGCCGGCCGCGTAGGCGACCCGCGTGCCATCCGGCGAGATGCTCGCCGAGGCGAACGGCAGGATGGGTGTCGCGAGCACACTCTCCCCTCCCTCACGGTCCACCCACACGAGCGAACGCGGGGCGCCGTCCCCCTCAGCTATGCCCGCCGTGTACACGAGCGACCCGTTGTCAGCCAGGGCGAACATCGACGTTCTTATGGCAAACGGCCTCTCATGCACGCCCTCGACGACCGGCACGGGATTGGTGCTGGTCAGCTCCAACCGGTCCGCGTC
>CALBET010000292.1 GCA_937888665.1 uncultured Acidobacteriota bacterium | reverse complement strand
CCGCGTGCCTGCACGCCCGTCTCAGCTCACCCGCAGATTGCTGTCGAGCACCGCGCTCTGCGCCGTGCTGGTGTGCGGAAGTGGAGCCTCCGCGTTCGCCCAGTCGGCGGAGACCGAGGAGGACTCGGAAATCCATGAGATGGCGCCCATCTCTGTCTTCGCCTCGCCCGAGGGCAGCTTCCGTTCCGAACGGTCGGCCCAGCAGAAGTTCACCGCGCCGCTGCTCGACACGCCCAAGACCGTGACGGTGGTGCCCGAGGAACTGATCGAGGAGCGCAATGCCACCAGCCTTGCCGAGGCGCTGCAGTCGGTGCCGGGCATCACCATGGGCGCGGGCGAGGGCGGCACGCCCAACGCAGACCTGCCCAACATCCGCGGCTTTGCCTCGGAGTCCAACATCTACGTCGACGGCCTGCGCGACAACGGTTCCCAGACCCGCGACACCTTCAACCTGGAGGCCATCGAGGTGGTCATGGGCCCGGGCTCGGCCTACGGCGGGCGCGGTTCCACCGGCGGCATGATCAACCTGGTGACCAAGACTCCCCAGTTCGACGACTTTGTGGATGTCAGCGGCACCATCGGCGCGCCGCTCTCGGGCCGCACGACGCTTGATGCCAACTACATGCTCACCGATCAGGCCGGCGCGCGCCTCAACCTGATGTGGGAAGACGGCGAGGTCGCCGGGCGCGACGAGGTGACGACCAGCAGTTGGGGCATCGCGCCCTCGTTCGCTCTGGGCATGGGTACCGACACCCGCGCCACCTTCTCGTTCTACCACTTCCAGACCGACGACATGCCGGACTTCGGCCACCCCTACGACACCGCCACCGGCGAACCCGCCGACGTCGACCGCGACAACTTCTACGGCCTGACGGTGCGCGATTTCCAGAAGACGCAGGTCGACACCGCGACCATCGAGATCAAACACGACCTCACCGAGAACCTGACCGTGCGCAACACCACGCGCTACAGCTGGTCGGAGAACGACTACATCGTCACCAACCCCGACGACAGCGCCGGCAACGTCGCCAACGGCGCGGTATGGCGCAACGTCAAGAGCCGCAACTCCGACACCTCGAACCTGGTCAACCAGCTCGATCTCTACGGCGGCTTCGAGACCGGCATGTTCACCCACAGCTTCGATGTCGGCTTCGAGATCTCACACGAGCAATCGGCCAACCGCAACTACACGGTGGCCACGGGTGCGCGGAACTGTCCGACCATCGGAGCGGCCAGCGGCTTCAATTGCACGAGCCTCTATTCTCCCGATCCCAACGACCCATGGACCGGCGCCATCGGTCCGTCCGAAGGCTCCAGCGAGACGACGGTCGACACCATGGCATTCTACGGTTTCGACACCATCGAGATCACGCCGCAGTGGCTGGTCAACCTGGGCCTGCGCTACGACGACTACTCGACGCAGGCCGAGAGCAGCGGCGGCCGCGGCGGTCCGTTCAGCGGCAGCAACGACTCCAGCTTCTGGAACTACCAGGGTGGGCTCGTCTACAAGCCGCTGCCCAACGGCAGCATCTACGCCTCCATCGGCACCTCCTCGGATCCCTCGGGCACCAGCGTGGGCGATGGCCGCGACAACCTCAACGCCAACACCGAGGACCTCGACCCCGAGGAGTCGGTGGCTTACGAACTGGGAACCAAGTGGGACCTGTTCGATTACGGCATGGCGCTCGATGTTGCGGTCTTCCGCACCGAAAAGACCAACTCGCGGGTCAGCGATCCCCTGGGCAGCGGCACCACGGTACTGGGCGGCGAGCAGGTCGTTGACGGCTTCTCCATCGGAGCCTCGGGCAACATCACCGAGCAGTGGGCGGTGTTCGGCGGCTACACCTATCTCGACAGCGAGATCGTCGACGACGGCGCGGGCACCGACGACGGCAACCGCCTGCCCAATGTGCCGACCAACAGCTTCACCATGTGGACGACCTACGACGTCTTTCCGGAATGGACGATCGGCGGCGGCGCTCTCTACATGTCACGCCGCTACGGCAACACGGCCAACACGCGCAGCGTGCCGGAGTTCTGGAAGTTCGACGCCCTGGTCGAATACCGGCCGATGGACGACCTGGCCTTCCAGCTCAACGTCAACAACGTCTTCGACGCGACCTATTACGAGAAGCCCTATGTCACCCACTTCGCGACGGTGGCGCCGGGCCGCTCCGTGATGTTGACGACGAACTTCACGTTCTGACCAGGGGAGAGCCAGGTTGCACCCAGCCACGACTCTCGCCCGCCGGGGATGCCCGCGATGATGCTGCGCATCCCCGGTGTGCTCGATGCCCGGCAGGTGGAAGCCTGCCGGCGTCTGCTCCTGTCGGCCGAATGGGTCGACGGCCGCGTCACCGCCGGCCATCAGTCGGCCCGCGTGAAGAACAACCTCCAGGTGCCCGAAGCCGATGCCAACGGGCGCAAGGTGGGCGAGACGATCCTCGACGCGCTCAATGCGAACAACCTGTTCATCTCGGCCGCCCTGCCGCTGCGGGTCTTCCCGCTGCTCTTCAACCGCTACGGGCCGGGCCACGCCTTCGGCAACCATGTCGACAACGCCATCCGCCAGAGCCGGGGCGGCCTGCGCATCCGCACCGACCTTTCGGCAACCCTCTTCCTGACATCCCCGGAAGACTACGACGGCGGCGAACTTGTCGCCGAAGACACCTTCGGCAGCCATGCGGTCAAGCTGCCGGCGGGCGACATGGTCCTCTATCCCGCCAGTTCGCTGCACCATGTCCGCCCGGTCACGCGCGGTGAGCGCATGTCGTCGTTCTTCTGGATCCAGAGCCTGATCGCCGACGACGGCGAGCGCACCCAGCTCTATCAGCTCGATCAGGCGATCCAGCGGCTGGCCCAGGACCACCCCGGGCACAGCTCGGTCGATCGCCTCACGGCCGTCTATCACAATCTCGTTCGTCGCTGGGCGGAGGTCTGAGCATGGCTGGTTCGGCTCGCCGCATGTCTGCGGGAAAACGCATCCGGGAAACCCTGCGCATCGCCCATCTCTGGATCGGTGTGGGACTGTGTATTCCCTTTGTGGTGCTGGGAATCTCAGGCAGCTATCTGGTTTATCACGACACCTTCGATGCCCTGCTGGGAGGCGAGGAATCCGTGACGGCCTCGCAAGGCGCCATGCGCGCGCCCGATGCCATCGCCGCCGCCGGACAAGCCGCCGCGCCCGAGGGATTCCAGGCCGTCATGCTCGCCATGCCGTCGCGGGCGGGCGAACCCGCCACGGTGCGCGTCGCACCGGTAGGCAGCAGCTTCCGCGATCCCGCGGCGGTGCAGATTCTGGTCGATCCGGTGACGCTCGCCATCCTGGGCGAGGAGCGCGGCGGCATGGGCGGGCTGACCCGCATCATGCACGACCTGCACGGCCACTTCATGGTGCGCGGCGAGGGGCGCACCATCGTCGGCTGGGTGGGTGTCGCGATGCTGGCGCTCGGCATCAGCGGCCTCGTCATCTGGTGGCCC